>JAUMUU010000174.1 GCA_030530545.1 Neisseria sp.
CTGGTCGAAGCCTTGGAATCCGTGGCGGGCGCATCCGGCAACATCCTGTATGAAGAGGCAACCCTCAGCATCCGCTCGCAAGTCAATCAGGGTTTGTCCCTGACTTCCGGCATGCAGAATACCGGCCTGTTCCCCAACATGGTCATCCAAATGGCCTCTATCGGCGAAGAGTCGGGTTCTTTGGACGAGATGCTGAACAAGGCGGCCGAGTTTTATGAAGACGAAGTGGATAACATGGTCGCCCAATTGTCTTCCTTAATGGAGCCTATCATTATGGTCATCTTGGGCGGCATTATCGGCACTATCCTGGTGGCCATGTACCTGCCCCTGTTCAACCTGGGTAATGTGGTGGGCTGATTGCATGATAGACGGTTCTACTTATGCCCCCTTCGTCATCCCCTTGGCCGCCTTGTTCGGTTTGCTGGTAGGTAGTTTCTTAAATGTCGTCATTTACCGCCTTCCGGTCATTATGCAGCGTGATTGGACGGTGTTCGCCAAAGAACACTTGGGCTTGGAATTGACGGAGGAGGAAAAACAACCCTTCAACCTGATCAAGCCCGATTCGCGCTGCCCGAAATGCGGGCAGCCGGTAAAACCCTGGCAAAATATCCCTGTCGTCAGCTACCTACTTTTAAAGGGCAAATGTGCGTCCTGCCATACGCCCATCGGCCTGCGCTATCCCGCCGTCGAAATCCTGACCGCCGTGTTGTTCGGCCTGGTTGCCGTCTGTTACGGTTGGTCTTGGATTACTTTGGGAGGGCTGGTTTTCACGGCTTATCTGGTGGCCTTGACCTTTATAGATGCGGATACGCAATATCTGCCCGACCAGCTTACCCTGCCCCTGATATGGCTGGGCTTGTTGGCCAATTGCGGCGGCAACGGCCTGGTCGGATTGAAACAGGCCGTATTGGGCGCGGTTTTCGGCTATATGGTTTTGTGGCTGTTAAACGCGGTCCATAAAGCGGTACGCGGCATGGACGGTATAGGCGGGGGCGATTTCAAATTGTTGGCAGCATTGGGCGCGTGGCTGGGTTGGCAGGTGCTGCCCGTCGTTGTTTTTGCCGCCGCCCTGGTCGGTTTGGCGGCCGCCTTGATTTTAAGGGCCGCCAAAAGCCAGCCTATTGCCTTTGGCCCCAGCCTGGCCATTGCCGGCTGGCTGGTGTTTATCGGTTATGATAAGGTTGTGGCCGGTATTCACTGGTGGTTGGAAAAATCCGGTTTCGCTATATGACAGTCTGGATAGGCCTGACCGGTGGGATCGGCAGCGGCAAATCACAAGCCGCTGCCGAATTTTTGCGCTTGGGCATCCCTGTTTTGGATGCCGACCAAATCAGCCGCGAACTGACTGCGAAGCGCGGCGCGGCATTGCCTGCGATACGCCGCGCTTTTGGCGAATCCGTATTCGATGGGGATAATTTGAACCGTTCCGCGCTGCGGCAACTGGTTTTTACACAATCTGAACAAAAACAACGTCTGGAACAGATTATGCTTCCATTGATTTTGGCCGGACTGCAACGGCGGCAAACCATGTTCCCGCAAAATGCCTACGGTGTCATTGAAATTCCTTTGCTGGCCGAACAACCCGTTTTTCAAAGTATTGTCGGCAGGATATTGCTGGTTGATGCCGACACGGACATCTGTGTCAAAAGGGTAATGCTGCGCAGCGGTTTGACCGAAGACGAGGTGCGGCGGATTATGGCCTCCCAGTCCGACAGGCGGCAGCGCATGAAGATAGCCGACGATGTTGTTATCAATAACGGCACGCCTGCAGGTTTGCGGGAAAAAATCGGCCGCCTGCATTGGTTTTATAGCCGTATGCACATAGCAGGCTGATTGGATGCCCCCACGGTGTTCGGCCATATCAAATTTGTTTTAACCACCTTCCCATCCCACTGGAAATATGATTAGATTTGAACACCCTTTGTCTGAGCGGGTACGCAATTTTATGCGTATCGATTACTTGTTCCAACGTTTTCAGACGGAAACGAATTGCGCCGATACCGCAACGGCGCATCATTTGGCTTTATTCACTTTGTTTGAGATTATGGAATGTGCTTCCAGGGCGGAATTGAAGCTGGATATTTTGCAGGAACTGGAACGGCAAAAGCAGGCAGTTGCGAAAGGCGGCCAGGAAAAGGCTGTTTTATTGGATGAAATCAAGCAGGTCGTTGCCGATTTGCAAAATGTCCGGCAGAAATTCGGCCAACATTTGCGTGAAAACGAGTGGCTGATGTCCATCAAGCAGCGGATGCTGGTACCGGGCGGAACCAGCCCTTTCGACCTGCCGTCTTATTATTACTGGTGCAACCTGCCCTTTAACCGGCGCAAAGCCGATTTGCAAAATTGGGTAGGGGCGTTGATGCCGACTTATAGGGCCACCGCCCTGTTGCTGCGTATCCTGCACCACAACGCGCAAACCCTGCATTGCGAGGCCGAAGGCGGCAATTACCAATATCCCTGCCTGGCGCAGAATATCCATCTGCTGAGTATTGATGTGGACGAGGGTTTGGAGGTGATGCCCGAGGTGTCGGCCAACAAGTATTTTACCCATATCCGATTTTTATCGGTTTCAACCGATAAGATGCGCGGCAAACAATCGGAACGGAATATTCCGTTTAAAATGGTAACCTATAGTTTTGAGCCCGCCTTGCCCTAAGGGGAACGGATAATCCGATAATGGAGGT
>JAUMUU010000175.1 GCA_030530545.1 Neisseria sp.
AGCCCTCCGCCCGCTGGCGCGACTACTACCTGCAACGCGACGGCGCAAACAGCACAGCCTTCCGCAGCGACAACGGCAACGCCAACTGGCAGCCCGTTACTGTCGTAGATGCCTATGTGCGCTACAAATTCAACAAACATTTCAGCGCGGAACTCACCGGCAGCAACCTGACCGACCGCTATTACCTCGACCCCATGAGCCGCTCCTACATGCCCGCCCCGGGCCGTACCCTGCGCATCGGCCTGACAGGCAAATGGTAACCGCGCAATGCGCTGAAACACCCGGAGGCCGTCTGAAAACACACTTTCAGACGGCCTCCTTTACAAACCCCGCGCCAAACGACAAAATCCTGCCTTTCCATACCAACCATAGCCCATCGGACAACCCCTGCCCGTTACCGTCCGGAGAAACCTCATGACCACCCCCGTTACCGCCGTTATCGCCTTCGGCAGCAACCTCGGCGAAAGCACCGACACCATACGCCTCGCCGCCGAACGCCTGTCCCGACACCCCGGCATCGCCTCGCTCCGCCTCTCGCCGCTCTACCGCACCGCACCCGTCGGCTATGCCGACCAACCCGACTTCGTCAATGCCGCCGCCCTAATCGAAACCACGCTGGACGCATACGCCCTGCTCTCCTTACTGCACACTGTCGAACAAGATGCCGGGCGCGAACGTAGCTTCCGCAACGCCCCCCGCACCTTAGACTTAGACATCATCGACTACGGCGGCCAAACAAAAGACGACCCCGCCCTCACCCTGCCCCACCCCCGCGCCCACCTGCGCGCCTTCGTCATGCGCCCGCTGGCCGACATCGCACCCGACTACCCGCTGCCCGGGCACGGCAGCGCGCGCGATCTGGCAGAAACCTTGGGAACGGAAGGCATCACGCCGCTTACAGAGGCCGTCTGAAAACAAAAATCCCACCGAACAAACGGCTTGGTCGCCAAGCGGCAAAAACGTATAATCGCGCCATCCCCAAAACGCGCCGCATCCGGCCAACCACAGATACCGGGAAAACATATGGACTACCAATACATCGTCGTCGAAGGCTCGATCGGCAGCGGCAAATCCGCCCTTGCCCGCAGGCTGGCCGAATATTTCAACGCCCTCTACCTGACGGAAAGCCCCGAAACCAACCCGTTTCTCGACCTGTTCTACCAAAACGCCGCCAACCACGGCCTGGCGACAGAACTGCATTTCCTGATGCGCCGTGCCAAAGCCATCGACATCATCAACGCCGAGGAAACACGCAACGGCCGCGTGGTGGCCGACTTCCTGCTGGAAAAAGACCAAATCTTCGTCCCCGTCGTCTTGGATGACAACCAACAGGCAAACGAACAAAACCTGTTTTGGGAAATCAAACACAAAGTCATGCCCGACGAGATACCATCGCCCGACCTCGTCATCTACCTGCAAACCGGCAACGAAGCGGCACAAAAGCGTTTGGTTTCCCGGGACGGCGCCGGCGCGCTGAACCTATTCCCGTCGGGCTACCTGAACCAAATCCACGAAGAATACCGCCGCTTCTTCCACCTTTACGACAACGCCCCGCTGCTGATTGCCAACAACGACGACATGGACTTCACAGACAACGACGACCATTTCGAGTTGCTGCTGCGCACCATCAGCCACATGCAGGGCAACCGCCACTACCTCAACCTGAAAGACAATTAAAACAACATGATTACCGTAAACACACTGAATAAAATGAAGGCCGAAGGCGAAAAAATCGCCATGCTCACCGCCTATGAAGCCAGCTTTGCCGCCCTGATGGACGAAGCGGGCGTGGACGTACTCCTGGTGGGCGACTCCCTGGGCATGACCGTCCAAGGACGCGACTCCACCCTGCCCGTCAGCCTGAACGACATGTGCTACCACACCGCCGCCGTCGCACGCGGCAGCAAAAACGCCATGATTGTGGCCGACCTGCCCTTCGGCGCATACCAGCAGAGCAAAGAACAGGCCTTCGCCGCCGCCGCCGAACTGATGGCCGCAGGCGCGCATATGGTCAAACTCGAAGGCGGCGTCTGGATGGCCGAAACCACCGAATTCCTGCAACTGCGCGGCATCCCCGTCTGCGCCCACATCGGCCTCACCCCCCAATCCGTCCATGCCTTCGGCGGCTACAAAGTCCAAGGCAAAGGCGACAAAGCCCAAGCCCTGCTCAACGACGCCGTTGCCCACGAAAAAGCCGGCGCCGCCATCGTCCTGATGGAATGCGTGCCTGCCGAATTGGGCAAACGGGTAACACAAACCGTCTCATGCCCCACCATCGGCATAGGCGCGGGCGTCGATTGCGACGGACAGGTTTTGGTCATGCACGACATGCTCGGCATCTTCCCCGGCAAAACCGCCAAATTCGTCAAAAACTTCATGGCGGGCCGGCCCGACATCCAATCCGCCGTCAGAGCCTATGTGGAAGCAGTCAAAAACAAAACCTTCCCCGCTGCCGAACATAGCTTCCTCTAAACACTTTCAGACGGCCTCATCCCCATCAAGAGGCCGTCTGAAAACATATAGTAGATTAAATTTAAATCAGGATAAGGCGACGAAGCCGCAGACAGTACAGATAGTACGGCAAGGCGAGGCAACGCCGTACTGGTTTAAATTTAATCCACTATAAAAACACACCAACCACGCAAACATCATGCCCGAACTGCCCGAAGTCGAAACC
>JAUMUU010000048.1 GCA_030530545.1 Neisseria sp.
AAGCCGCCGCACTCGCCACCGAAGGCGCGGTGAAATTCATGGAAGGCAAGCCCGCGAAGAAAATCATCGTCGTACCGGGCAGACTGGTGAATATCGTGGTGTAAACCATCCGCGCAAAAAAAACCGCCTGAACACATCAGGCGGTTTTCCTTATCTAAGGGCTTGCAAACACTCGGCCACCAAACCCGTGCCACGGTAAACCATACCGCTGTAAAGCTGAACCGCACTTGCGCCCAGCCTCAGCTTTTCCGCCGCATCCTCCCCGCACATAATCCCGCCCGCCCCTATCAGCGGTACTTTACCCTCCAAAGCCTGCGCCAACAGCTTTAACACCGCATTACTCTTATCGCGCACCGGCCGCCCGCTCAAACCGCCCGCCTCGCCCGCCAGCGGATGACTGCCCAACGCAGACTTGTCTATAGTCGTATTCGTGGCTATCACCCCGTCTATTTTCGTGGCCAGGACCACGCGGGCGACATCCCCTGTCTGCGCCTCATCGAGATCGGGGGCGATTTTGACCGCCAGCGGCACATAACGGCCGCAGGAGGCGGCCAGATGCGCCTGCTTGTCCTTCAAAACCGAGAGCAGGGCGGCCAATTCCCCGCCGTTTTGCAAATTACGCAAATTTTGCGTATTGGGGGAAGAAATATTGACCGTAATATAAGAAGCGTAAGGATAGGCCCTTTCCAAACAAAACAAATAATCGTCTGCCGCCCTTTCTATGGGCGTGGCGGCGTTTTTGCCTATATTGATGCCCAAAATCCCGCGATAGCGGCAGCGTTCCACATTGCGGATAAGCGCGTCTATGCCCAGATTATTGAAACCCATGCGGTTGATGACCGCCTGATGCTCGGGCAGGCGGAACAGGCGGGGGCGGGGATTGCCCGCCTGCGGTTTGGGCGTAACCGTGCCGACTTCGATAAAGCCGAAACCCAAAGCGGCCAGCGCGTCTATGTAGCGGCCGTTTTTGTCCAAACCGGCGGCCAAACCCACGGGATTGGGCAGCTCCAAACCCATCAGGCGGGTCGGGCGCGTGCGAAATCGGACGGCGGGAAGCAGGGGGGCGGCGATTTTCAACGCGGCCAGCGCGGCATGGTGCGCCGTTTCGGGATTCAGTCGGAATAACAAGGGGCGGATGAGCGGATACATGATTCAAAACCGTTTAAAGGTTGGACACACGGGGCGCACATAAGGCGCGGCCCCATGTACCCCCAAAAAAAAGCAACCCTATTCTACTGCCCGAAAGGGCGGCAGGATAGGGTTGCTTGGAAAAGGCATCCGGACAGGCGGGGTTGTGCCTGCCGATATGGGTTTTGGCGGCTTAATCGGCTTAATGTCCGCCCGTGCGTCCGCCCAATTTATCGTAACCGCTGTCGGTGCGGGTATCCGTGCCAGCCGCAGTATATTGGATGCGGGTATCGTTTTTCGGATTGGGGGCGATGCCCGTATGTTTCACTTCCTGCAGGCTCACGATTTCGCCGTGGTCGTTTTTGTGGTCCCAGGCCGGCAGTTCCTTATCGCTTTGCAGGGCGGAAGCGGAAGCCAGAGAAGATACCAACAGGATGGTCAGGGTCAAAGCAGATTTTTTCATTTCGTATTTCCTTTATGGTTGCAACCCCGCCCTTGGGGCGTAAGGTCTGTTTATGCACGGCAGGCGGGTTTGCCTGTTTTTCACCTGCCCGCCGTGGGGCGGTGCGCCGTGTTTCGATGGGCGTATGATATGTCTGTCCTAATATTTGATAAATGCAGATTTTGCAAACATATTATTTCCTATCGGGAAACAATAAGGCGTTTTAAAGGGTTGGATGATGCGAACGGCGCGGGTTTGACAAAACTTGTCCCAACCTTAACCAAAACCCCGGCCTTGCAGCGGGCAAGGGCCGCACGGCGGGCCCGCCATAAAAAATACCGCCCTGACGGCGCGGACGGTATGTGCCGCCTTGGCGCGGCGGCCGCAAGGCGGGCGTTCAATGTTTGCCCGAACGCCAAATCGACCAGATAATCCAAATGCTGTTGGCAAAAGCCAGCAAATAGCCGGTAAAGCCGATAAAGCGCGGCGCGCTTTCCACCCCCATCACTATGGACGAGCCTATAATCAGGGCGGCCGTTACCACCCCCATGGTCAGCCTGTTGGTGGCGCGGTCCAACTGGTGGTTCAAATCGTCCAGCCTTTTGAGGTCCAGGTTGATGTTCAAACGGCCCTTTTGCAGCCTGTGCGACAGTTTGGCCAGGGTTGGCGGCAGGCTGTCGGCGGTTCGCAGCAGGCTGTCCAAATGGCGGCGGCTTTCGCGCAGCAAATGGCGCGGCGAGGCACGCCCGGCGATTTCCGCCAACACTATAGGTTTGGCCTGCTGCAGCAGCTGCACCGAGCCGTCCAGCCGTTTGACCACCCCCTCCAGCGTAATCAGCGTCTTGAACAGCATAACCAGGTCGGCGGGCAGGGCAAGGTCGTGGTCGCGCATGATTTGCGTGATGTCGTTGATGACCTGGCTGACATGCAGCTCGCTGACGGGCATGTCCTCATAGTTCATCATCATTTCCAACACATCCTCCCCCAGCAAGTCCTCATCGGGCAGGCCGCCTTGCGCCCAGTTGCCCAACACATACTGCATGGTGAATTGGTCGCGCTCCATCAGGGCCCGGATCAGGGTGATGATTTCGTGCCGCCGCGCGGGGGAAAGCCGTCCGACCAGGCCGAAATCTATCAGGGTGATGTCCAAATCGCGGCCGACAAAGATGTTGCCCGGGTGCGGGTCGGCGTGGAAAAAGCCATGTTTCAGCATCATGACGAAAAAGGCATCGATAATGCGGCGGGCAAGCACCGTGCGCGCCTCGGGCGGCAGGGTTGAGGCAGCCAGGCCGGACAGCAGTGTCCCGCCGACAAATTCCTGCACCAAAAGCCCCCTGCCCGAATATTCGGCATATACGCGCGGGATGCGGACGAAAGGGTGTCCGGCAAAGGCGCGGGCAAAACGCTGGATGTGGCGCAGTTCGAAAGACAAGTCCAGTTCGCGCGCCAGGTTTTTGGCGAAATACTGCACCATCTGCACCGGCCTGTAGCGGCGGGTTTCGGGGATTTCCGATTCAATCAGGGCGGCCAGGTGGTTGAGGATGCGCAAATCGGCCTGAATGGTCTTGTCTATGCCCGGCCGTTTGACCTTGACCGCCACCCGCGTCCCGTCCAGCAAAACGGCGCGGTGTACCTGCGCGACAGACGCGCTGCCGGCGGCCACGGGGTCTATTTCAAGGAAGACTTCGCCCACCGGGCGGCCCAGCTCGGCGGCAATCAGGGTGTATATGTCTTCGGCACATATGGGGGCGACATCGGTTTGCAGCCTTTCGAATTCCCCTATCCATTCGGGCGGGAACACATCGACGCGGGTGGATAGGATTTGGCCGAATTTGACAAAGGTGGGGCCCAACTGCTCAAAGGCCAGGCGGAAACGCTGCGGCGTGCCCAAACCCGCGCCATCCGCGCCGCCGCAAGGCCGCCTGCCCGCCAGGCGGATGCGCTGCAGAAAGCCGCCCAAGCCGTATCTGGCCAGCACCGATGCGATTTCGCGCATACGGGAAAAATCGCGCATAGCGAGTAAAGTTGGTATCATCATGCCCTTTGCTGTGGTATCTTTCGGCCATTCAGACGGCCAGCATAGCATATTTCCCACCACAGGCAACCGCGCCGTCCGAAATGGTTTGATCGAACAACGGAACATCGTTATGACTTCTTGGAAACAACTTTTCTTAGCCGTCCTTTCGGCATTCGCACTGATGTCGGTTTCCGCACCGGCACAGGCCGACAACAAAAAACCGGCCAAAAAAGAAGCGGTTAAAAAATCATCCCCCGCCCCCACCAAAAAAGACAACAAAAAAGACGAAGCCAAGAAACAGCCGCCCAAAGACAAAGCCGACAAAAACAAAAAAAATGCCAACGGCAAAAAACAGGCCCCGGCGGAAAAAAGCCGGGAAAACAATAAAAACGACCGCCGCGCCCGGGGCGGGAAAGAAAAAGAAAAAGAAAACACCAAAGGCCAAAAGGATAAAGACACCAAAGGCAAAAACGCGGGCAAAAACAAAGAACCCGCCGGACGCGGCAGGGGGCAGGCCGACAAAAAGGCCGCCGACAACAAACGCCTGACGGCCAAAGAAAAGGAAAAGGCGCGCCGCGAGGAGGCGGCACGCGCCAAAAAAGAAAAAGAAGCACCGGCCAAAAAAGCCGCCCCGCCCGGGGATTACGGCCGGCGCACGCCGCCCCGCCCCGAAACACAGGCGGACGGCACACCTGCCGATTCGGGCGGATATGACGAAAACGCCATGCGCGACTTCGTTAAACAACAGAAAGAAAAAGACAGGGCGGCCGCCGCCGCACGGCAGGAACAGCAGCCGCCCGCCCGCCGCGAGGAAAAAAGCCGCCTGTCCCGCAACGAGGCAGACGAACTGATAGGCAGCGCCATGGGTCTGCTGGGCGTGGCCTACCGTTTCGGCGGCACCTCGGCCAATACCGGTTTTGACTGCAGCGGCTTCATGCAGCACATATTCCGCAAAACCATGCAGGTCAATCTGCCGCGCACTTCGGCGGAACAGGCCAAAATGGGCGTGGCCGTCAGCCGCAACGAACTGCAGCCGGGCGACATGGTATTTTTCCGCACAGTGAAGGGGCGCATTTCCCACGTCGGCCTATATATAGGCAACAACCGCTTCATTCATGCGCCACGTACCGGCAAGCGCATAGAAATCACCAGCCTGTCCAACAAATACTGGAACAGCCGCTACGCACTGGCGCGGCGGGTCAAACGCCACGATTCCAGCCGCTTTTTGAAATAAGGGGAACACATGGCCATGCCCGAAATGCCCAAATGGTATAGCGAAGACGGCGACATCGTTTCCTGCACCGAAAAAGTAAAAGTCATGCGGGAAAATATGGCCGAACTCTACCAACTGGCGCAGGATGCCTTTGAAGACGCACTCCTGATGGGGTGCGGCGAATCCCAATTGCGCGAATACCTGTCCGACCTGATTGCCGCCGTCGAAAACCCATATCGGCAAAACTGACGCGCGGCACACGGCAAAAATCAACCGTTATCAAACATTCTTTATAAAACAAATGCGCCCTTGCCGTTTGAAAAGGCGGTACTCCGCAAAAAGCAGCCTATATCCGGCTTGTGCGGCGGGTTTTTCAATCAAAAAACGGCGGATACAAGGCGAAAAGTGCGGCAAGGCCTAAACCTTGCGGGCATTTTGAATGCGTCGGCTGCAGCAATGCTGCCTATTGGCAGACTCTGATAAGTTTTCAATGTTTCAATACACAAAGCCGCACATAAGGCGCAGCCCTGTGTGCCGCCCTGATTGGGAAGGGGTTGCGCCCCTCCCAAACAAACCCGAATCCTACCGCCCTGAAGGGCGGGGTTTCAAACATTAAGGAAATTTTGATGAAGACGGAAGAAACCCTCCGCCTGTCGGCGGTTTTGGAAGAATGGGACGGGGATGCGGGGCGGGTTAAGGATGAAGAAGGCCGCATTTTCCGCGTTGTCCGCAAACAACTGCTGGGGGCGGCCGATGTGAGGCATTTCGCCTCCCCGCCGCGTTTGGAAACCGGCGACAGGTTGGAAGTGTTTGCCGCCTTTGCCGACGGCCATGGCGAACCCGCCTGGCTGGTGTTCCGCAAAATGCCCCGGGCCGGGGCGTTTGCCAGCGGCATGCTGCCTATATTCCCCGACCGCGCCCAAGGGCTGGCCGGACGGAAATTCTATGCGGACCCCGCCAAACGGCGCAAAAGCATGGCGTTCTTCCTGACCTTGTATGCTTTATGCCTGGGGGTGATGTGGTATTTTTCACTGTCGTCCTTCACGGCATTCCTGTTGCTAGGCCTGCCGCATATTTATTTCTTGCTGATTAGGACGGGCTGGCAGTGGACGGCGGGCGAAAAAGGCTTGGTATCGGGCGGGATAATGCCGTTTTTTGTGAATTGGGACGATGTCGAGACGGTTCGTTTGTACCGCCGCCCCCGGCTGGGGCAGGATGGTTTGGCCTTTTTTGTCCGCCCGGGACGGACGGCGGAAGGCCGTTGCCGCTATTATTTGGATTTGGCCATGCTGGGTAAGGAAGATAGGGAGGAAAGCCTGGCACTGGTCCGTGCAAAAACGGGCATGGCAGTTTGATTTTAAACCAAGGCTGCCCCGCCTTTCTCTGGTTCAAACCCAATCCGCCGTATTCCTTTAACTTTCAGCCCGCCTTTTCCCATGCCGGCATCAGGCCTGCCGCCGACCCGTATGGCTATTGCGGCAAAACCCGCCTCCCGCCCGGAACAACCTTTGCGGCAAAACGGGGTGTCAAACGCCCTCCATCAGCATGGTGTCCACGCAGTCGCACATGGCGTGGATTAGGACGATGTGGTTTTCCTGTATCCTGGCCGTGCGCGGATAGGGGACGTTGAGCAGGATGTCGTCGTCTTTGAGCATGGCGGCGATTTTGCCGCCGTCGCGGCCGGTCATGGCTATGATGCGCATGTCGCGTTCGTGGGCGGCCTTGATGGCCTCTATGACGTTGCCCGAATTACCCGATGTGGAAATGCCCACCAGCACGTCCCCGGCCTTGCCCAAGGCGCGTACCTGTTTGCTGAATATGTGTTCGAAACCGTAGTCGTTGCCTATGGCGGTCAGGGCGGAGGTGTCGGTGCTGAGCGAAATGGCCGCCAATTCCATGCGTTCTTTTTCAAAGCGGCCGGTCATTTCGGCGGCAAAATGTTGGGCATCGGCCGCCGAGCCGCCGTTGCCGCAAATCAGGATTTTGCCGTCGTTCATCAGGCAGGCCATCAGCAGGCGGGCGGCCTGTGCGGCAGGTTCGGCCAAAACTTCCACCGCCTGTTGTTTGGCGGCTATGCTTTCTTCAAAATGGGCGCGGACGCGTTGGTGTAATTCGGTCATGGGTTCATCCTGTGATGTTGCGGTACCAGACGGGCGGGCCGCCGCCTTCGATTAGGACGGCATCTATCCTGCACGGGCAATCGCCGTTTTGGTGGTTTTGCAGCAGGTATAATTCGGCACTGCGGGTTATTTTGGCCAGTTTGGCCGGTGTGATGCTGTAGGCCGCGCCGCCGTAGGCGGGTGTCCTGCGGTATTTTACTTCAATAAAGGCTATGGTGTCGCCGTGGCGCATAATCAGGTCGATTTCGCCGTAGGGGCAGTGCCAGTTGCGGGCCAGCAGGACGCATCCTTGTGCCGACAAATAGGCCAGTGCGGCATCTTCGGCCGCCCGTCCTTGCGGGTGGTTCAGGCGCATGGTGTCAGGCGGCGGGCTTGGCCAGGATTTTTTCCATGTCTTTCTGGCCTGTGTAAAGGATGTCGCCGTTGTCCAGGTGGATGCAGTAGGCGCAGGCGCGTATATTGAGTACGCCCATGGGGTCGGGCAGGCTCAGGAAGAAGTTTTTGCGGCTGTTGAAATAAAGCGGAAAGACGATTTCGCGTATTTCGACTTTGTATACTTTGTCTATGTTCAATAGGATTTTTTGTGCTTCCATGTCGCCGTTTTTGCCCGTTTCGGCCAAAAATTCGCGCAGTGATGCGGTTACTTCGTCGGCGTTTTTGAAAAAGCCGTCGTCCGCCGCCAGGTTGGCCATGTCGGAGCAGAAGGCGATGTTGTTTTCCAGGTAGGCCAGGATGAACTGCCTGCTTCCGGGCCAGACGTTGAGTGGTTTAAAATCTGCCATGTTTGTTTCCCATTTGCGGTGCGAAGCCAATTGTTCCAATACCCGTATGGGTCGATGCGGTTTGGGATGCGGCGGCAGGCTCTGTGTATAGGGCATCTTTGTCCGACTGCCGCCTGTGCCGCCCGGCCGTAAGGGGTCGAGCCCTTTTCGGATGCCCCTGATTCTACCGCCCCAACGGGTGGGGTTTCAACCGTTGCGGCAGTGGCGGTTGTTTGCGGACGTGGCGTATGTGCGGGGCGGCGTTGTGGCGGGAATAAGGTATATTCTATGTGTTGGAGATTGGGTAAGGACGGGCGGTTTGGTTTATGGTGATGTTTATGCAGAAACATTTTGAAAAGGCCGCCGACGGTATCCGGCCGGGTTCTTTGTATGTGGTGGCCACGCCTATAGGCAATCTGGCCGATATTACTTTGCGGGCTTTGGCGGTTTTGACCCGCGCCGACTGGGTGTGTGCCGAGGATACGAGGGTAACGGCCAAGTTGCTGGCGGCTTACGGTATCCGGGCGAAGCTGGTGAGTGTGCGCGAACATAACGAGCAGCAGATGGCGGACAAGGTGGTGGAGGCGCTGGCCGCCGGCCTGGTGGTGGCGCAGGTGTCGGATGCGGGCACGCCGGCGGTTTGCGACCCGGGCGCGCGTTTGGCCGCAAGGGTGAGGGAGGCCGGTTTCCGTGTGGTGCCGGTGGTGGGGGCCAGTGCGGTTATGGCGGCGTTGAGTGCGGCCGGCGTGCCGGAATCGGATTTTTATTTCGGCGGCTTCCTGCCCCCCAAGGCGGAGGGAAGGCGCAGGTTGTTCAGGCAGTGGGAGGGGGCGGCCTGTCCTGTGGCGGTTTTTGAAACGCCGCACCGTATAGGGGCGGCCCTGGACGATATGGCGGCGGTGTTCCCCGGCAGGAGGATTACGCTGGCGCGGGAATTGACCAAGGCTTTTGAGACTTTTTTATCCGGTACTGTTGCCGAGGTCAGGGAGGCTTTGCTGCAGGATGCCAATCAGGCGCGCGGCGAGATGGTGTTGGTTATTCATCCCGCCGAAGTCGGGGCGGCGGGGGAGGGTTTGCCGGATGATGCTTTGAAGGTGTTGGGGGTTTTGGCCGCCGAACTGCCGACCAGGCAGGCGGCGGAGTTGGCCGCCAGGATTACGGGCCTGGGCAGGAAGGCTTTGTATCAGGCGGCCTTGGCCTTGAAGGATGGCGGTTAGGTTTGCGGCCGCCGTTGCGGATGGCGGCGGTTTAATATCTGCCATATGCGGTTTTGCGGCGTGTTTTTTGATTGGACACGCCGTTTGCCGTTTTTTCCGGGCAAGGCCGTCTGAAAAATTCCCTAGGCCAACGCCTCCAACAGTCGGGCGAAGGCCTCTTCAAACTGTTTCAGGCCGTCTTCCTGCAGCCGGGCGGCCAGTGCCTCCAAGTCTATGCCCAATGCGGCAATTTCGGCCAGTTGCGCCAATGCCGTGCCGGTATCCTCCGTCAGGGTGATGCGGGCTGTGCCGTGGTCGGCAAAGGCCTGCAGGGTGGCATCGGGGACGGTATTGACGGTTTGTTCGCCTATCAGGCTGTCCACATACAGGGTATCGGGGTAGGACGGGTTTTTTACGCCGGTGGAAGCCCACAGTAATCGGACGGGATTGACCCCTTTTTCGGCAATTTGGGCAAAACCCGTGCCGCCGAAAAAGTGCTGCCAGTCGCGGTAGGCGGCCTTGGCCAGCGCGATGGCGGTTTTGCCCTGCAGGCGGTCGGGCAGGAGGGCATCCAGCGCGTTGTCTATGCGCGAGATGAAGAAGCTGGCCACGGCTTGGATTTGGTCTGCGCTGCCGCCCTCCGCCAGCCGCGCCTGTATGCCGCGCATGTAGGCGGTATAGGCTTTTTCGGTTTGGCGGCGCGAAAACAGCAGGGTCAGATTGACGCTGATGCCTTGGCTGATGAGTTGTTGGAAGGCGGCCAAACCTTCATTGGTGGCGGGGATTTTTATCATGAGGTTGGGGCGGCCGACTGCGGAATGCAGCCGTAGGGCTTCGGCAACCGTGCCTTGCACGTCATGCGACAGTTCGGGCGCGACCTCCCAGCTGACCAGGCCGCTTTTGCCGCCGGAGGCCGCAAATTCCCCCATACACACATCGCAGGCGGCCCTAACGTCGGCGGCGGCGAGTTCTTCGTAACGCTGCTTGGGGGTCATGGGCTGCTGCCTCAAGGCGGCAATCTTATCGGCATACAGCGGGTCGCCGGCAAAGGATTTTTGGAAGATGGCCGGATTGGTGGTTACGCCGCATACGCCCTCTTGCAGCCATTGCGCCAGCCTGCCGCCGGATATCAGCGATGCGGACAGGTTGTCCAGCCAAATTTGTTGGCCTAATGCCTTTACCTTGGATAAAATGGTCATTTTTTGCCTCCGCTAATCGTCAAAGGGGCAGATGCTAACGCGAAATTTTTAATTTGAACAGGTTTGCGATGATGGAAAGTTCGGAAAAATACCTTGCTTGGGCAAGGGAAGTGCTGCATATCGAAGCCGAAGGGCTGCGTACGCTTTCAGACAGTTTGGACGGGGCTTTTGCCGCTGCGGTGGAAAGTATTTTGAACTGCGGCGGCCGCCTGGCGATTTTGGGCATAGGCAAATCCGGCCATGTGGGCCGCAAGGTTGCCGCCACGCTGGCCTCCACCGGCACGCCGGCCTTTTTCGTCCATCCGACCGAGGCGGCGCATGGCGACTTGGGCATGATAGTGGACGGCGACGTGGTGTTGGCGGTTTCCAATTCGGGGGAAAGCGATGAAATCGCCGCCATCATACCCGCCCTCAAGCGAAAACAGGTCAGCCTGATCTGCATCACGGGCAACCCCGCCTCTACCCTGGCGCGGAACGCCGATATCCATATCCTGGCCGCCGCCGGCGAGGAAGCCTGCCCGCTGGGCCTGGCACCCACCACCAGCACCACGGCCGTCATGGCCTTGGGCGACGCGCTGGCCATAGCCTTGTTGCGCGCCAGGTCGTTTACGCGCGAGGATTTCGCCATGAGCCATCCGGCCGGCCGGCTGGGCAAACGCCTGCTGCTGAGGGTGGCCGACCTGATGCACGGCGGCAACGACCTGCCTGCCGTACCCGAGGGAACGCCCCTGAAACACGCCGTGGTGAAAATGAGCGAAAAAGGCTTGGGGATGTTGGCGGTGGTGGACGGCGGCGGCCGCCTCCAAGGCATTTTGACCGACGGGGATTTGCGCCGCCTGTTTCAAAAATGCGATAGCTTTGCTGGGCTGACGGTGAACGATGTGATGCACACCCGCCCCAAAAGCATATCGCCCGACAGGCTGGCCACGGAGGCACTGAAACACATGCAGGAAAACCAGATAAACGGCCTGCTGGCGGTAGACGGGGAGGGCATATTGGTAGGCGCGCTCAATATGCACGATTTGCTCAGGGCCAGAATTGTTTGAAGCGGCGCAAAAAATCCGGGCCGTCTGAAAACCAATCAAACGGCCCGGCGGCGCATCATCTGCCTTATTTGGGGTTTTTCTCAATCAGCGCGACCAACTGGTCTATATAACCTTGGACGAAACCGCGTGCCGAATCGACCAATTGCCCCTTGTCGTCAAACAGCGAGGGCGAATTGCCCAAAAACACTTCCGGCTGGCCGGTGAGGGGCATATTGAAATAAGACAGGGCCAGGCGCAGGTTTTTATGGGAACTGTAGCCTCCCATTTTGCCTACCGAATGACTGATGATGCCGGCCGGGGTATTTTTCCAAGCCACATCCGCATTCGGCTTAGAACCGATGTCCACCGCGTTTTTCAAACAGGCGGGCACGGTGCGGTTATTTTCGGAAGTAACGAACAACACCCCGTCCGAAGCCTTGATGGTTTCGCGAAACGCGGTATAACTTTCCGGCGTGGGGAAATCGGATTCGTTGGGGTCGTCATAATCGAAATTATAAAGCGGCAAATGGCCGATTTCCACGATTTCCGCCTGATAGCCTTGCGGGAACATGGCAATCGCATTTTGCGCGATTTTGCGGGCAAACGAACCTTTACGCAGGCTGCCGACCAAAATACTGACTTTCTTACTCATTAAATTATATCCTTATCCTGACTGTGCAAAAGGCGGGTTTTGCAGTTCATCCGCCCGAAAAAAAAACGGTCTGCGACCGGCCGTAACTTTAACCGTTTTAACCCCGTTCCGCAATCCGGCGCGGCAAGCCAAGCGGGCGGTTAGGTGTTAAAATGCGCGTTTTAGGCCGCCGAAAGGGCAGATTATGCAAACCATCCCCCCCGAAACCGCCGCCCGCGCGGCCAAAATCAAACTGCTGGTTATGGACGTGGACGGCGTGCTGACCGACGGGCGGATTTTCATCCGCGACAACGGCGAAGAAATCAAATCCTTTCACACCCTGGACGGCCACGGCCTGAAAATGCTGCAAAACAGCGGCGTTCAAACCGCAGTCATCACCGGCCGCGACGCACCGTCCGTGGGCTTGCGCGTGCAACAACTGGGCATAGGGTATTACTATAAAGGCATACGCGACAAACGCACCGCCTATGCCGAACTGCGCGCCCGCGCGGGCGTGGCCGAAGACCAATGCGCCTTCATCGGCGACGACGTGGTCGATTTGCCCGTCATGGTGCGCTGCGGCCTGCCCGTTGCCGTCCCCGAGGCACATTGGTTCGTCCTGCGTCATGCGGCCTACGTTACGCGCAAGCCCGCCGGCGGCGGCGCGGTGCGCGAACTGTGCGACCTGATTATGCAGGCGCAGGGAACGCTGGAAGGCGCATTGAACGGATATCTGGCATGAACGGCCGCTTAAAGGGCTGGCTGTTTCCGCTGACCCTGGCGGCGGTATTGGGCGGATTAAGCGCGTGGTTGGGCAAAATCAGCGAAATCGGCGTAGAAGAAACCGCGTTAAACCCCAAAGAGCCGCAATATGCCATGACCGGGATATCCGGCCGCCGCTTCGACCGGCAGGGCGCATTATCGGAACGCCTGGATGCCGAATCCGCCTGGCAGCTGCCCAAAAGCAACGAAGTCCACTTAAAGCACCCGCAAATGCAGGCCTATGAACAAGGGCGCGTCCTATACCGCCTGAACAGCGAACGGGCGCGCTACAACACCGACAGCCGCATGGCATCTTTTGAACAGAAAGTCGTATTGGCCAAAGCCGCCGAGGCAGGCCGTCCGGCCGCCGTACTGACCACTGAACAACTGGATGTGGACACCGTGGGCAAAACCGCCGCGAGTACCCGGCCGGTACAGTTCAGCTACGGCGAATCACACGGCTCGTCCATAGGCATGACTTACGATTACGAACAGGGGCTGCTGCGTCTGCCCGAAAGAGTGAAAGCAACCATTTATGACCCGAAACACCCTTAACGCCCATGCCCTGATATTGGGCCTGCTGTTGGCGGCGCAGGCTCATGCCTTGGAAAGCGACCGCAAACAACCGATAGAGATAGAAGCCGACCGGGGCGAACTCGATCAGAAAAAACAGTCCACCACATTCAGCGGCAACGTCGTCATCAAACAGGGCACGCTCAACATCCGCGCCGCCAACGTAAACGTCGTCCGCAGCAGCGACGGCCAACAGGCCATGAAGGCGGTGGGCAGCCCCGTCCGCTTCAGCCAGACTTTGGACGGGGGCAAAGGCACGGTGAACGGCGAGGCCCAACAGGTCGAATATTCTTCGGCCAGCAACATCGTCCGCCTGACGGGCAATGCCAAAGTAACGCGGGGCGGCGATTTGGCCGAGGGGGCGGTTATCACCTACAACACCCGCACCGAGGTTTATACCGTGCTCGGCAGCCGGGCCGCCGATGGCAAAAAAGGCAAACGGGTCAATATTGTTATTCAGCCTACGGCGGGAAAATAGGTTTTGGCAATCAGGGACGAAAAAACAGGCTGCCTGTGATGGCAGCCTGTTTGGGCTAAAGCCCCGCCGACAGGAATCGAACCTGTATTTTACGCTTAGGAGGCATACGTTCTATCCGTTGAACTACGGCGAGGGAAAACTTTATAGTGGA
>JAUMUU010000049.1 GCA_030530545.1 Neisseria sp.
TGCTGATGCGCACATAGGTCGCCCAGAAGGTTTCTTGGCGGAATTCGCAGTTGGTCAGCCGCCGCCAGTTGTCGCGGATGCGGCGGTAACGCTGTTTCAGACGGCCTGTTTCGGCTTCGCCGCCGTTGTAAAATGCAATCTGCTCCGCATGGTCGCGCACGCGCAACAGTGCGGCGCGGAAATCGGCTTCGCGGTGCTGGCGGTCTATGTTGAGGTTTTTGAGCTTGCGCCCGACGAGGTGGGCAATCAGGGTGCTGGCGGCAGAATAAATCAGGGCAACCCAAACAAGATAGCCTTTCACGGTAAACGCGTGCCCGAACAACGTGAAATGCTGCGTGCCCGACAAGCCCCACAGCACGGCGACAAACGCGCTGAATTTGGCAACATTATTAATAAAGGAGCGGAACAGGACTATGCTTTTATCGGCAAGCAGGTAGATGTCTTCGGCGATACGCTGGTCGGGGTTGTCCGGTTCGCCCGTGAGGCGCAGGCGGTAATGTTTGTGGCCAGAGAGCCAGTTTTGCTGGAACCGGTCGGTGAGGTGGGTGCGCCAGCGGAAGATGAGGCGTTTTTGCAGCCAGTCGCCGCAGACTATACAGCCGATAATCATAGACATATAGCCCAAATATTCGGCAATCAGCGCGGGCATGGCCGCCCCGTCAAACGCCGCCAGCGCGTCATAAAAACGCTTGTCCCAGGCAGCTATCCAAACACTGATTGTGATGGAAAACAAAGTAAAGCCTATCAGGACGGCGAGCAACAGCCAATGCAGGCGGCTGCCCGCCCCCGTCCAAAACGGGCGGGCGAGCGCGTAGAATTGTTTGAGGATATTCATACAGGGGCTACATCTTCCATTTCAGGCTGAACACCGCATTACGCGGTTCGCCGTAGAAATTGCCGCTGTCCAAAGAACGGCTGTATTGGTTTTCATAATAACGCTTGTCCGTCAGATTATTGACCGCCAGCCCCAACTGCAGATTTTTATGCGGACGATATTGCACATTGGTATTCCACAGCGCGTAACCGCCCTGCCTGAGCGTACCTGAAGAATTGGCGGTTTTACTGCCGGCCCTCACACCCAGCCCCAGCGTCCACCTGCCTTGATCTACCGGCAAAACATAACCGGTGTACAGGCGGAACATATGCTTGGGCGTATGACTGCTGAAATCATAACCCTTCTGCCGCGACGCAAGATTGCCCGGAACACTGCTGCGGTTGGTACTGCGGTTGAAGGTATAGCCCGCATAAACCTGCCAGCGGTCGGACAGGCTGCCCGAAACTTCCGCATCCAAGCCCCGGCTGCTCTGGTTCAGCGGCACCCAATAAGCATGGGGCCTGGCATTCACACGCTGATTATTATTGTCCTTATCCGTGCGGTAGAGGGCTATGGCACTGTTCAAACGCCCCTGCTTCCATTCGCCTTTCCAACCGATTTCATAATTGCGCCCCATAATGGGCGGCAAGAGGTTGTCGTTTTGGTCGCGGTTCATGGTTTGCTTGAAGATGGACGTGTAGGCGGCATAAACGCTTTGCCGGGGCGTGATGTCGTAAGTGATGCCCGCATAGGGGACGAAGCGGTTGCGCTTGAGCGCGTAATGCGTGCCTTCCGCACCGTCTTTCAGATTCCTGTCCCAATAAAGACTGCGGTGCCAGCGCGTATAACGGCCGCCCATAATAATATGCAGTTTGTCGGTAGGATTGATGCGCGCGCCCAAACCCAAGGCGTGGGTTTGATAACGGCCTTCCCCGCCGCGCGCCTTGGCGGCCGCACCGTCCCAGTCGGGTTTGGCCTTTTCGCTGCCGTCAAACGCATCCGCATCATAAGTGCCGTTGTCGTCCAACCAGCGGTTGAGGGTGTTATACCTTTCCTTGGAATAACTGTGCATAAAAAACAAATCATGGCTTTGGCCGAAAGCCCGGATGCGCCCCGTCAAATTATTTTGAAAAGTGAACTGGCGGCTAACCGTGTCATAACGGTCCAGGCTGTAGGTTCTGCCCAAACCGTCCGCGCCTATGCCGCTGCCCGTGCCGCCCAGCGTGTAATATTCTTTTTTACCGTTTGTCTTGCGGCTATCCAGCTTGCTGCTCAATTTCCAGTTGTCTGTGAAGTAATGCTCGTATTCGGCGAAAAAATTGTGTTTTTTCAAACGGCCGTTATTCCAATCCGCGCCTAGGTAACGGCTGCGTTTCCATTCTCTGCCGTCCGCGCGCATGGGAAGGCCGTCGGGGTCGGGGGTTTCGGTTTGGTCGAGGTAACTCGCGCCCCAGGTGAGTTTGCCCTTGTCGCCTATGTCCTTGTCCATCACGCCGTAAAGCAGGATGTCGCGGCCGCCCGATTCATCCTTAAAATTCCGATTGCCGCCTATAGAACCTACGAAACGCCCGCGCAAGGCGTGTTCCCGATTCAGCGTACCCGAAGCGTCCGACACCACCCTCACCCTGCCGAAGCGGTCGGCGGACAAATCGGCGGAAAGCTGCCTTTGCGCGGTCGGCTTTTTACGCACCGCGTTCACCGTGCCGCCCGGTTCGTTGTTGGCCTGCGTCAGCCCGGCCGCGCCGCGCACCACTTCTATGCGGTCGTACAGGGCCAAATCGGTCGCGCTTGACGGGTCGCCGTAAGGGCCGCCCAAGCCGAAGCCGCCGGGCGAGCCGATTTGGGTGGCGATGCCGTCTTCTTCCAGCTGTTCTATGAAATAGCCGCGCGACATGAAATGCGTGCGCCCGCCGCTTTTGAACACATTGATGCCGGTGGCGGTCTGCAACGCGCCTTCGAGGTCGGTAATGCCTTGGTCTTCCAGTTGTTTTTTGGTAAGCACGCTGACCGACTGGGGGATTTCCCGGGGCGGCAGCACCAGGCCGGTGGTGGAACGCAGTGCCGAAACGGTATAGCCGTTGCGGCCTTCGCTTCTCAAACTGCGGTTTTGCGCGGTAACGGTAATATCGGCCAATTCGCCTTCCTTAACCGTATCGGCGGGAGAAGGGGCGGAAACGGGCAAGATGCAGCAGCCCAAAAGGGCGAAAGGAAACGGTTTTTTCATCATTGTTCCTTAATGGTTGAAACCCCGCCCTTGGGGACAGTAGAATCGGGGCGACATATAGGGCGGGCCTTATGTGTTGCCCCTTATGTCGAAACGGGCAGGGGAAGGGGGGAATGTGCATGGGAAATCCCTGCGGATTTCTGTTTAACTATTTGTTTTTTATATAATTAAAGATATGCAGGGGATAAGGCTGATGCAATACTATAACGAATACTCCAAATTTGCAAAAAATAAAATAAATTAACATATTTACAAAATTCGGAAGGCGGCGGCTTGGTGAAGGGGAAACGGGGGTTTGCCGAAACGGGGGCAAAATGGGATGATGGGGCATGGTGCCGGTGCGGCAGCATTTTTATTTTAATCCACTATATCTGTTTTAATCCGCCATCAAACGGCCGTGCTTTGGGACGGCCTTTTCCATAGAGAAAGGAAATATATGCCATCCATATTGATTACCGGCTGCTCCAGCGGCATAGGCTACGAAACCGCCAAGATGCTGCATCAGATGGGCTGGCAGGTTTTTGCGTCCTGCCGCCGCGAGGAAGATGCGGAACGGTTGCGCCAAGAGGGTTTGGTGCACGCCCTGCAATTGGATGTGGACGACAGCGGCAGTATTGCGGCGGCCTTTGAGGGGTTGTTGCGCCAAACCGGCGGCACTTTGGACGCTTTTTTTTCCAATGCGGGCTACGGCCAGGTCGGCGCGGTGGAGGATGTTCCGCGCCAAGCCCTGCGCGAACAGTTTGAAACCAATGTCTTCGGCGCGTGGGAATGCTTAAACGCCGCCATGCGCGTGTTCAGGCGGCAGGGGCGCGGCCGCATTTTGGTGAACAGCAGTATTTTGGGCTTTGCCGCCATGCCTTGGCGCGGCGCGTATAACAGCAGCAAATTCGCCTTGGAGGGGATGTGCGATACTTTGCGCCACGAACTGCACGGTACGGATATTTATGTCAGCCTGGTCGAACCGGGCCCGGTCGCCACCCGTTTCCGCGCCAACGCCCTGGTTAAGTTCGGGCAGTACATCAACCGCGAAAACAGTGTCCACGCCGCAAGCTACCGCCGCCAACTCAACCGCCTGCAGGCCGAGGGCGCGGCCGCCCCCTTTACCGTCAGCGCGCAGGAATGCGCCGCCGTCTGCATCCGCGCCCTCACCGACCGCCGCCCCAAAGCCCGTTATCCGGTTACTGTGCCTACCGTTGTTTTTTGGTATTTGAAACGTGTTTTGCCCACCCGCTGGCTGGACGCGCTGCAACGCGCATCGGTGAAGGGGCAGGGCAAATGAACGCGCCGCTGCTTTATCTCGCGTCCGCCAGCCCGCGCCGCCGCGAAATCCTGCAAAATTTGGGCTACCGTGTAGAACGTATAGCCGCCGATATAGACGAAACGCCGTTGGCGCAGGAAGATGCCGCCGAATATGTGCAACGGCTGGCCGCCGAAAAAAATGCCGCCGCGCGGGCGGTTTGGCTGGCGGCCGGAAAGCCCGAACCCGCCGCCCCCGTCCTTGCCGCCGATACCTCGGTCGCGCTGGACGGCAGGATATTGGGCAAGCCCGAATCGCCCGAGCGGGCGCGCGAAATGCTGCTCGCCCTCTCCGGCCGCCGCCATCAGGTGCATACCGCCGTCTGCCTGTATTACCAAGGCCGCCGCTTCCATGTTCTGAATACCAACCATGTAACCTTCAAAACGCTGACCGAGGCGGAAATTGCCGCCTATATCCGCAGCCGCGAACCGCTGGACAAGGCGGGCGCGTATGGGATACAGGGTCTGGGCGGAATTTTCGTGCGCGAATTGTCGGGCAGTTTTACCGGTGTGATGGGTTTGCCCGTTTTTGAGACTTGCGGGCTGCTGCAACAGGCGGGTTATGCCGTGCCGCCGTTTGTCTGAGGTTTTAGGCCGTCTGAAACGGTGTTTTTCCGTTCAGACGGCCTTGCCTTTGTTTTCGCCTATCAGCCTTGCCGGCTTTCGGCCTCTTCCCCGGCCGTGCCGCAATGGCAGCAATAACGGCTGAAGGTATTGATGCGGGTGGCGCATTCGCGGCAGCGTTTGAACAACCCTATGCCGCAGTGCGGGCAATAGTCCATTTCAGGCTGTTTGAAATCCAGCGGCCGCTCGCAGCCGGGGCAGATGCCCTTGCCCAAACACCTTTGCGCATGGTCGTAATCCAGGCTGTTGCCGCGTTCGCTTGCGGGCCTGACCTCTTCCTGCCGTTTGCGCTCCAAATAACGGTTCATCGCCACAATGGCATAGCGGCCGACCAGGGCGGTGATAATCAGGCCGACGGCATAACGCACATAACCGCCGTAGCTGGGCAGATAGGGGACGAGTTCGACAAAAAAGGCGAACAGGGCAAAATAAATAAACCCCCAAACGAAGGGCCACCATTTGGAACGGCGTTTTTTCTTAAACAGATAACCCGCCGCCAACAACAGCGGCAAAGTGAGGGCCAGGCGGTAGAGGAAGACATTGAGTTCTATGCGGCGGTCGTCCTGTTCCTTGACCGCCCCGGCAGCCGATTCCGCGTCTTTGATTTTGGCGTTGTTGGCATCGGTTGCCTTTTCATTGTTCAGTTTTTTCTGCCTCTGCTCGGACACCCTGCGCTGCAGGTCGATTTCCTTGCGTTTCAACTCGTCCAAACGGCGGGTGCGTTCCAAAACCTCGGGATTTTGCGCCGACTGTTCGGTTGCGGAACGGGCGGCCAGCCAGTTGTTCAGGCTTTGCTGTTCGGCCCGGGTTTGTTCGCGCTGTTTTTCCCAATCCAGTTCGGCCTGCGCCAGGTCTATGGTGATTGCTTCCGCCTGTTCGGCCAGGCGGGAGCCTTCGTCCAGCAGGGGCTGCGCGCCCTGTTGGGCCATATAGCTTTCGAGCGGGCGGTAGGCTTCCGCCTGTTGCAGGTCGCCTATGATTTTGCCGCCCAGCCCGATTAGGAAGATGGCGAAGACCAAGGCCACCAGCCAAAGGCCGCGCCTGAACCACTTTTCGGTCAGGCGGGTGGACGGCGTGTTGGCGTTTCTTTTGAAAACAGACATGGTTGTTCCTTTTTTTGGGGAAATGGGGTTATAGCTGAATTACTTCATTTTTGATATGCAACTTATTCGTTTCCGGCCTTCCCGCACAGGCGGGAATCCATTTTTGAATTTCAGAAACTGTTTTTCAAGCCAAGGTTACTCCGGGTTTACGATGGATTGCCGCCTACGCGGGAAAGTCGGAATCTGATAACATATTGTATTTAAAATTAAATATGTTTGCCATATATTTCCTTAGTCGGGGCTGCAAATCTTAAAACATGGCGAATTTTTAATGTGTTAGAAATGCCGAAGTCATTGGCGCATGGATGACGTGCGTCATAGTCCAGCCTTGGCGGCGTTTCGGCGGCGCAAGATCCATTTGATGTCGCCGTCCAGGGTTTGGACTTCCGTGGTCTGCCAGTCGGCAGATTCCAGGGCGGCGGGGTTTTCGGGCAGGGAAAACAGCGGGCGGGCGGCAGAACCCAATATTTTGGCAGACTGGTAGAGGACGATTTCGTCCACCAGCCCCGCCGCCAGCAGCGCGCCGGACAGTCGCGCCCCGGCCTCGGCCAATACTTCGCCGTAGCTGTGTTGCGCCAGCCTGTGCATCAGGTCGGCCAGGTCTATGCGGCCGTCTTTTTGGCCCGGCTGTATGATGTGTACATGGGGCAGGGCGGCCAGGGCGTTTTTGCGGCCTTGGTCTTGCGACAGTGTGGCTATGGCCACGGTGCTTGCGCCGTCATGCAGCAGGCGGGCGGCATCGGGGATACGCAGGCCTGTGTCCAATATGACGCGGGCGGGTTGGCGCAGTACGGGGAAGGCGCGCACGTTGAGCAGGGGGTCGTCGGCCAGGACGGTGTTGATGCCGGTGAGGACGGCGCAGCTTTCGGCGCGCAGGGTGTGTACGTCGGCGCGGGCGGCTTCGCCGGTAATCCATTTGCTGCGGCCGTCCGACAGGGCGGTCCTGCCGTCCAGGCTGGCGGCGCATTTTAGGCGGACGAAGGGGCGGCCGCGTTCCATCCGCGACAAAAAGCCCCGGTTCAGTTCGCGCGCTTCGGCTTCCAACAGGCCGCTTTGGGTTTCTATGCCCGCCTCGCGCAGCATTTCCAGTCCGCGCCCGGCCACTTGGGGATTGGGGTCGGACAATGCGGCCACCACGCGCGATACGCCCGCCCCTATCAGGGCGGCGGCGCAGGGAGGGGTGCGGCCGTAGTGGCTGCAGGGTTCCAGGGTGATGTAGGCGGTCGCGCCCCGCGCCAGCCAGCCGGCCTGCCTTAGGGCGTGCGCCTCGGCATGGGGTTCGCCCGCGCGGACGTGGAAGCCCTGTCCGACTATCTGCCCGCCCTGTGCGATGACGCAGCCTACGCGCGGGTTGGGCGATGTGGTAAAGCGGCCTTCCCGCGCCAGTGCCAGCGCGGCCTGCATCATGCGGGTGTCGGTTTGGTCAAACATGGGGTTGTCCTTTCTTGCGGCCGGGGGCGTTCAGCCGACCGCCCTGTGCTTGCTCATGGCCGATACGGCGCGTGCGGCTTCTTTGGCCGTTGCGCCGGTGATGCGGCGGTAGCAGCGTTCGGCCGCCCGCCTGTCGTGTTTGAGCAGGATGGCGACATCTTCCAGGGTTTCCCCCGCGCGCGGGTAGCCCAGCCGCCTTTCCCTGGATATGGATGCCTGTTCGTTTTTGATGTCCCACAGGGTGAAGGGCAGGAAGGCCGCCAGTGTGGCAAAGGCGTAGGCCGGCCGCCAGATGTGCAGGCCGATGATGATGTACAAAATGTAAAATATCAGGTTGGATAGGATTTTGTGTGTCATGCCGGCCTCTTTTCCGCCGCCCGCCCGGGTTTCGCATCAAAGGCCGCACCGGGGTGTCGGGCGGCCTTGGGTGTGGTTTACATCGCTTTTTTCAGTAGTTTTACGTCTTTGAGCACTTCGGCCAGGCTGCCGTTGTCGGCGGTTTGGCTGGTGGCGCAGACGGTATACAGGTTGTCGGGGTGGTAGATGGCGATGCAGTTTTCGTTGCCGCCGTTATCCGAAAAGGAGTAATCCATGCGGTTTTCGGTGGCCGCGCCGATTTTCAGGTTTTGGCGGCCGCTGCCTTCCAGGGCGGTTTTTAGGCCGGCGTAGTAGTCTTTGGCCGGTTTGGCCGGTTTGCCCAGGTCGGTAACGGTCAATAGTATGTCGGCATCGGCATCCTGCTGCAGCAGGGTAACTTCCGCGCTGTCTATTTTCTCGGGCATCAGGCCGGCATTGCCGGTTTGGTCTGTAAAGCTGCCGTTTACGCTGATGCTGACGGCCTGGTCCTTGCTGACCAGGGTTTGCGGGCCGGCCGGGGCTGAAGGCTGTGCCGCTTCGGAAGCATTTGCCTCTTCGGAAGCCGCATCCCTCACGGCCGCAACGGCCGATGCGTCCGGCGGCACGGATGTTTCGTTTTGTCCGCCGCAGGCGGCCAGCAGGGCCAGTATGGCGGTGCAGGCCAGGGTGTGTATTTTGTGTTTGTCCGTCATTGTTTGTTCCTCGGTATGGTGCGGACGCGCTTTGCGGGACGCGCCGCCGTTTCGGTGTTTGGAAAAATGTTTTCCCGCCTGTTTGCAGGCGGCGGGGCAGTATAGCAATTTTTGTTTTCGGGCGGCATAGCGCAGGGCTGTTCGGCAAAAAAGGCCGTCTGAAAGGATTATCTGCCTCCCGATTCGGGCAGTTTGGCTATGGCCTGGGTAAATTCGGACACATCCTTGAAACTCTTGTAGACGGAGGCGAAGCGCACATAGGCCACCTGGTCGGTGGCCAGCAGGGTTTCCATGGCCATTTCCCCGATAAGCCGCGAGGGGACTTCCTTCAGCCCCAGGCGGTAGAGGCGGCCTTCTATCTGCGCGACCAAATCATCCACCGCCCCGCTGTCGAAGGGCCGCTTGTGCAGGGCGCGTTCCAGGCTGGTACGCAGCTTGTGGGCATTGTAGGGGGTGCGGCTGCCGTTGCTTTTAATCACATCGGGCAGGCGCAGGTCGAAGGTTTCCGTGGTTACGAAACGCTGGCCGCAGGCCGGGCAGCGGCGGCGGCGGCGTATGCTGCTGCCGTCTTCGGAAATGCGCGAATCGGTAACGGGGGTGTTGGGTTGTTGGCAGAAGGGGCATTTCATCAAAAATACCTTAATGGCTGATTATCTCGTCCCGACACGGCCGGCCCTCCGCCCCGCATCGGTGGTTTGTCATATATTGTCGGACGGGCGTTCAGGCGGCCGCGCCGGCGGCGCGCGCGATGGCCAGGCCCTGTTCGGCGGTCAGATAGCGTGGCGTTTCGGGGCGGTCGCGCAAAACTATGGCCCCGTCGCGGAACATGACCAATTCGTCGCAGGCCAACTGTTGCCAGACTTCGTTTTCGGTCAGCGGCAGGGTGGCGATGACGGCCACGCGGTCGTCGGGGGTGGTAACGGCGGAAAAGTCTATGGCCACATCGTCGTCCAACAGCCTGGCCTCGCCGAAGGGGGCTTCGCGCACGATATAGTGCAGCAGGGTGCTGGCATGGGCGAACATCACCTGCCCGTCCGAAAGGATGAAATTAAACAGGCCGAAACTGCGGATTTCGCGCACCAGCCCGCTTACGGCGGCAAACAGCGCGGCATCGTCCGGCCTTTCGTCAAAGCGGCGGCGCAACTGTTCCAACATAAAGCAGAAGGCCCTTTCCGAATCCGTATCCCCCACGGGGCGGTAATAGCGGCCTTGGGCGGGGCTGAAGCCCTTCAAATGGCCGTTGTGGGCGAACATCCAGTATTGCCCCCACATCTCGCGCACAAAAGGGTGCGTATTGGCCAGCGAGGTGCGGCCGCTGGTGGCCTTGCGGATATGGGCGACGACGTTTTCGGATTTGATTTGATAGGCCTTGACCAAATCGGCCACGGGCGAGTCCGCGCTGGGCTTGTCGTCGTGGAACAGGCGCACGCCCTTTTGTTCGAAAAAGCCTATGCCGAACCCGTCCACATGGCGGTCGGTGATACCGCCGCGTTTGCGGAAGCCCTCAAAGGAAAATACGATGTCGGTAGGGGTATTGCAGTTCATGCCGAGCAGCTGGCACATGATGTTCGTCCTTGTTGCGGAAATACGGGCGTATTGCCTTGATTTTAACACGCCGCCGCCTTTTTGCCCCACCCTTGATTTTGCGCCGTTCAATGCAATATAGGCCTCCGTTGAACCAATACCGACAGGCAGGAGGCCTTATGGACCAAACAACCGACCTGACAACCCGCTTTGTCTTCGACCAAATGCCCGTACGCGGGATACATACCCGTTTGGACGGCGTATGGCGGCACATAGCCGGCCTTAGGCAATACCCCGCCGCCGTCCGGCAGGCGTTGGGCGAACTGACCGCCGCCTGCGTGCTGCTGGCGGGCAACATGAAGCGCGAGGGCAGGCTGATTATGCAGATACAGGGCAAAGGCCGCTTAAAAATGCTGGTGGCCGAAACCACATCCGCGCACACCTGCCGCGCCACGGCCCATTGGGACACGCAGGCCGATTTTGACGATGCCGAAGGCCTGCCCGCCTTATTGGGCGACGGGGGCGTGTTCGCCATCACCCTAAGGCCGGACGAGGGCGAACCCTGGCAGGGCATAGTGCCTTTGGAAGGCGGGGGGATAGCCGCCATGCTGGAAAACCATATGCGCCGTTCCGAACAGGTGGAAACCCGCATCCTGCTGGCGGCGGACGAAAACCGTGCCGCAGGCCTTTTGCTGCAGAAACTGCCCGAAGAAGACGGCCAGGGAGGTTGGGAACACACAAACACACTGGCCGCCACATTAAGGCGGGAAGAATTGCTGGAACTGGACGCGCAACACCTGCTCTACCGCCTGTTCCACCAAACCCCGCCGCGCGTCTTCACGCCCGACGCGCTGGAATTTGCCTGCACCTGTTCGCGCGGCAAGGTCAGCGACCTGCTGTTGCTGCTGGGGGCGGACGAGGTCGGCGCGGCAGTGGCCGAAGAAGGCAGCATCGCCGTCAGCTGCGATTTTTGCAACAGCCGGTATGTATTTGACGAAACCGATGTCCATGCCCTGTTTGGCAGCGACATCGTCCACGCCGAAAGGCAAATCCACCGCATACAGTAAACAACATATAGGCATGGGGCGGCCAGGGCCTTATCCGCCCGCAAATCCGCCCTTATGCCGCAAACTGCGGATAAAGGTTTCACAATCGGGTGCGGAGGGCTGATGATTTAGGAATCCCGTTCCTGCTTCACCTTTGCCGCTTCCTGTTCGCCCCCCGCCGTATCGCTCAAAACCCATGCCCGATACCTCCATAACCATCACATGGCCGCCGGCCTCTGCGTTTTTGCGCGCGGCCGGGTAAAGGGTTTTGCGGCAAGGCTGTCTGGCCAAATCATTATACATAACCAAATCAGCTATATATTGCTCAGCGGCCAGCGCGGTTTGACGTTGAAGCCGCCCGCCGCCACGGCCTGTTCTGCCCTCATTGCGCCGGCAAAGGCTATCATCGCGCCGTTGTCCGTGCAGTATTCCAAGGGCGGGAAATAGGTTTGTACGGCTTCGGCCGGCCGGTGCGGGCGGCCCTTGCCTTGCGCGGGGCGGATTTGCAAACCGCCCAAACGTTGGCGCAGTTTTTTGTTCGCGCCCACGCCTCCCGCAACCACCAGTGTGCGGAAACCCGTGTCGCGCAGGGCTTGTTCCGCCTTGGCGGCCAATACGTCCGTTACCGCGTCTTCGAAGGCCAGGCAGATGTCTTTGCGCGTTTGTTCGGGGATTTCGCCGCCGTGTTCGGCGCGCACTTTTTCCACGGCGGTCAAGACGGCGGTTTTCAGGCCGGAAAAGCTCATCTGCAAGTCGTGGGAATGCAGCATGGGGCGCGGGAAGGAAAAAACGCCGGGGTTGCCGTGTTCGGCCAATGCGGCCAGTTTCGCGCCGCCGGGATAGGGCAGCCCCAGCAGTTTGGCGGTTTTGTCGAAGGCTTCGCCCGCCGCGTCGTCCACGCTTTCGCCCAGCAGGGTGTAATCGCCTATGCCGCGCACGGCCATAAGCTGCGTATGCCCGCCCGATACCAGCAGGGCGACAAAGGGAAAGGCGGGTTGGTCGGCGGCCAGCAGCGGCGAAAGCAGGTGGCCTTCGAGGTGGTGGACGGGGATGACGGGTTTGTTCAGGGCGAAGGCCAGCGCGTTGGCATAGCTCGAACCGGCCAGAAGCGCGCCGCCCAGCCCCGGCCCTTGGGTGAAGGCCACCGCGTCGATGTCGGCATAGTCTTTGCCCGCGTCGCGCAGGCAGGCACGGGTCAGCGGCACGAGGCGGCGGATGTGGTCGCGGCTGGCCAGCTCGGGCACCACGCCGCCGTATTCGGCGTGCATGGCCATTTGGGTGTGCAGGGCGTGGGCGAGCAGGCCGCCTTGGCTGTCGTAAAGGGCGACGCCGGTTTCGTCGCAGGAGGATTCGATTCCGAGTACCAGCATAATCGGGCCGTGTGAAAAAAAAACGGCATTGTATAGCGGATCGGTTCGGTTTTCGATATGGGCGGCGGCAGGACGGGGGCGGTTTCGCGATATAATCGGCCTTTTACCGTTTTCCAAATCGCCATGCCGTCTGAAAAAATCCTGATTATCCAATTGATGCACCACGGCGATGTTTTGCTGGCCACCGCCGCCGCCCACGCCTTAAAACAGGTTAGGCCCGATTGCGAGGTAGATATGCTGGTGTACAGGGGCATGGAGGATGTTGTTGCCGACAACCCGCTCATAGGCCGTGTTTTCACTATAGGCCGCGATTGGAAAAGGCGGGGCGTTTGGTATAGGGTTGGGCGGGAATATGCCCTGTTGCGCGATATCCGCGCCCAAGGCTACGGCATGGTGCTGAATTATTCCGACCGTTGGAGGGCGGGTTTTGCGGCGGCCTGCAGCGGCGCACCCCTTAGGGTGGCTTATGCGCGCGCCCATGCCGGCGGCACGGTTTGGCGCAGGCTGCATACGTCTGTCCTTACGCCGCCGCCGGGTTTGCATACCGTTGAGAAAAACCTGCGCCTGCTGCCCCCGCAATACCTGCCCGGCATAGGCGTGCCGCCGCGCGTGGTCATGGCGGTTTCCGAAGCCGCCCGCGCGTCATTACGGTTTAAATTGGAACAACAGGGCTGGACGGGGCAGGATTATGTTTTGCTGCATCCGGGTTCGCGTTGGTTTTTCAAATGCTGGCCGCCCGAAAACATGGCGCAAATCGTGAGGAAGCTGCTTGACGATGGTCGCGCCGTTGTTTTGACCGCCGCCCCCGACCCGCGCGAACAGGCCATGCTGGCGGCCATTTTGCAAGATGTGGGCGTATTTGAAAACGCGCCGTTGTTTGTGCTGGACGGCACGCTCAACCTGCGCGAACTGGCCGCCGCCATAGAGGGCGCGCAATTGTTCATAGGCGTGGATTCCGTCCCCATGCACATCGCTGCCGCCCTGGACAAGCCGCAAGTCGCCCTGTTCGGCCCTACCCGCCTGGAAAACTGGCGGCCGTATTCCGACCGCGCAACGGTGATTTGGGCGGGCGATTACGGCGAATTGCCGCATCCCGAAAATGTGGATACTGAGGACGGGCGCACGCTGTTGGCGGCCATCCCCCCCGAGGCCGTCTGGCAGGCGGTGAAGGAACAACTA
>JAUMUU010000050.1 GCA_030530545.1 Neisseria sp.
CATGCTGCATGGCGAATATTTTGGGCGACGTTTGGCAGGAAGACGGCGGCGAACCCGATTGGCTGCCGCTGCAAAGCCATCCGACCGCGCACCTGCACCTGTACGGCAAAAAAGCCGCGCGCAAAGGCCGCAAAATGGGGCATTTCACCGTTTTGGCCGCCGATGCCGACAGTGCTTTCAAAGCGGCGCAAAAACTGCATTCAGCCTTATAAAGGTTTCAACACACAGGGCCGCACATAAGGCGCAGCCCTGTGTGTCGCCCTGATTCGGAAGGGGTTACACCCCTCCCAAATAAACCCAAATTCTACTGCCCTGAAGGGCGGGGTTTCAACCATTAAGGAAATTTTGATGAACATCCTGATTACCCTGAGGCCGGCAGAACCGCAAGACAACGCAGACATCTACCGCGTCCACAAAGCGGCGGTAAACTTCACCTGCCGCAAAAGCTACACCCCCACCATAAGGAAGGCGTGGCTGTCCAAAATCCCCACCGACTCATGCACGGGAACAGACGAATCCGGCAAAAGGCAGATGTACGTCATAGAATACAAAGAAACCATACAGGGATTCTGCCAACTCAATCCCGAACAATCCGAACTTGCCGCACTCTACGTCCATCCCGCCTTTCACAACCAAGGGCTGGGGACGGCCATGCTCAGGCATATAGAGGAACAGGCGGTCAGGGCGGATTTGAACTTCCTGAAAATCTATTCCTCCCTGAATGCCGTAGGCTTCTACAAACTCAACGGCTACGAAGAAATCAGCAAAGCCTTTCTAACCATAGGCCAGGAAACCCAAACCGACATCCCCTGCCTGCTGATGCGGAAATACCTTTAATCCGCCATACGGCGGCAGATGCCGGTATGCGGCTCAACCGCCATATCCGCCGGCGGCATTCAGCCTCTCTTTGGGCGGCAGCAGCAACTGATAGGCCGGCACACCCAAAGCGTCCGCCATCTTTTCTATATTCGACAAGGCAATATTCCACCGCTTCCTTTCCACGGCGGAAACATAAGTCCTGTCCAAACCGCAGCGGCGCGCCAACTCCTCCTGAGACCAGCCCTTGTTCACACGGAACAGGCGCATATTGTAAGCCAGCACCGCGCGCAAATCGCCCTCATCGGGCAGTTCCGTCGGGGCTTGCAGCCTAATCGGCATAAATCACACTCCTTTCACATCCCAAACCCAACCCGCACCGCAAACAATCAAGGCTGCGGGTCGCTGATCAGCACGCGGCTGTTTCCCGCCGACCACAACAGCGCGGCCGTTTGGCGCAAACGGGTTTCGGTAATCGAATGATGCAGTTGCGGCAGCCTGCTCAAATAACGCGCGTCGCCGTATTTCTGATGACTCTGCACCAGGCGGTCCAGCCAGACGGCGGGATCGCGGCGGCGGGCGGCCTCCTGCCCGACAAACAGGCGGCGCAGGTTGTCGGCCTCCTCGCGGCTGATGTCGCCGGACATTTGCGCCAACACCTGCACCGCCTTACGCGCCAAATCATCCGCCCTTGCCGGGTCGGCATTGAACCGCAATTCGTTTTCCACCCGGTCTAAGCGCGGAAGCGGGACGGAGCGGAAGGACATGCCGTACATCCCGGCCTCCCTTTCCCGCAAAACCCGCTTGAGGCGCGCGTTGGCCAAATTGACCAGCAGCGGAATCTGTTCCGAGACCTCGGGTGTCCAATGATAAAACGGCTGCCAGGACCAGGCGTAGACATCGCTTTTGGCCGCCCGCCCTATGGCCGAATGCACCGTCCGGCTGCCGCCCGCCAACACCGGCAGCACGGGCGAGGCCGCATGGCGGGGGATGGAGGCCAGATACTGCCGGACCAGGGGCTGTATTTCTTCGGCCGGACGGCTGCTGACGATATAGTAGCTGACCCGCGTCCCGCCCAGCAGCCGCCATTGCCGCAACAGGTCGGCGCGGCTGCTGCCGGCAACCGCCCGGGGCGAAGGCTCATCGTATTCGGGGCGGCCGTAACGCAAAATCATGGCCGCCCTTTCCTGCCTGCCGGATTCCGAACGGCGGGAAACGGGCAGGGCCTGCGCCTCGGCCTGCAAACGCCCCTGCCAGCGGCCGCCCAAATCCGGCTGCAGGTAATATGCGCGGTAAAGCTGCAGCAAATCGCGCAAAGCGCCAAAAGGCACGTCGCCGTCCGCCGCCTGCCCGTAAGCATCCGAACGGTAGTCCAAACGTATGCCCCGCTGCCGCTTCCAGCCCTGCCACAGCCCTTCCGAAAAGCCGGCCGGGGCGGACGACCAGACCAATTCGGCCGCCAGTTTGGCCTGCCAGGGGATCAGTCCGGACTGCATATAACCGCCGTCGGCCACCGCCCTGAAATAAACCCTGTCCCCCGCCGCCGCATTCTGCAGCAATACGGCCTGATCGCCGTTGCCCAACTGCAGGTAGCTGACCTTGTTCGCATGGTCCTGCCGCACACCCGTTACCTCCCCGGCCGCCGCAGGGGAAAACGGCGGCGCATCCGCCCCGTTGCGCGGCAGCAGGGGTACGGCGCGTTTATCCGCCGCCTCGGGCCCGGCCGGTTTGCTCCCCTTCGCCGCCAAAACCCCGGCCGCAGGCGGGCGGTCCAGGGAGGCGTTGTCGGGCAGGTCGGGGGTTTGGCCGCCGGGCGCGCGCGCCACCACCAGGCGGTCGTCCGCATTCAGCCATTCGGCTATACGCCGGTTTACCGCTGCGGCATTGATGCGGTAAAGCTGTTGCCTGAACATCCCTCCGGCATCATCCGCACCGTGCCACCCCCGGGAGGCGAAATCCGGCCGCTCGGCGTGCCGCAAGGCTTCCGGCACTGTGGCCGGCAGTCCGCCTACAGGCAGGCCCTTGCCGAACTGCCGCCGATAAGCGGCGATTTCCTGTTCTGTGGCGGGCGCGGCCAAAATCCGCAAACGCAAATCCAACAGCGCGTACAAGGCGGCCTTATGCCCGCCCGGCGCGGTTTGCGCATAAAAGCCCGCCGCCCCCGTGTGCCGCGCCAGGTTGCCCACCCGTAAAGACACGGAAAGCACTTCGGGCGGCATGGCCGCCGATTTCAGCCTGAGGTTGAGCACATAGGAGGCAAAATTGTCCAACAGGCGGTTGTATTCCCCTTCTGCGTCATACCTGCGCGAAGCATCGTTGGGAAACCGGAATACCACGTCCAAGCCGTTTACGGTATTGTCCGCATCCCGCACAACCGCACTGTGCCAGCCTTTGCCTAAGGCGGGTTCGCCCGCATAACGCTGCGGCAGCACCGCCTGCGGCAGGCCGCCCAATCGCGCTTCGATTTCTTTTTTGACCTTTTCCGCATCCACATCGCCCGTTATCAGCAGCAGTGCGTTATTCGGCGCGTACCATTTGTTGTGAAAGCCGCTCAATGCCTCGGCGCGCGCCCCCCTAATCGCCGCCTCGCCCCCTATGGGCGGATAACGCCCCTGGCGCGAACCGGCCAGCAGCGGCGCATTCAGTTTGAAAGCCAGGCGGTTTTGCGCCGTCTGTTGCCCGCGCCATTCGGCCAACACTATTTTTTGTTCGTTTTTCCAGTCCTGCGGCGAAAACCGGCGGTTACGCAAAATCTCGCCCGTCAGCCGCAAAGCCTCGGCCAAATCCCGGCTTCCCTGCGGCGGCTGCAGTATAAAGCGCGTCCACTCATGGGTGGTCCGCGCGTTGAAATGCCCCCCCATCTGCCAGCCTTGCCGGCCCAGACGGTTGGATATTCCATCAGGATATTCAGGGCTGCTGCGGAACACCATGTGTTCGACCATGTGCGCCATGCCCTCCTCGCCCGCCCCTTCGTCGTCCGACCCTACGCCCACCTGCAGTTGCACCGCCAGACGGCCGTCTTTGGCCGCCGTCGGCAGGATATGGTATTGCAAACCGTTTTTCAGGCGGCCGCGCACATAGCCGTTGGCCGCTTGGGCGGGTTGCGTGCCTGTAAACAGCAGTGTCAGGATGAATACTGTAATTCGCATAATTTTTTCATGGAAAAATATTTTAAACGGCGGCCGGCCTCCTATGCCGGATTTCCCAACACTGGTGGATTTTTTTGTTGCGGAAATCATCCGGCACAGACCGGTGCGACACATCGCACACACTGTAACGCGCGGCCACAGCCTTATCCAGGGCGAAGCCGCGCAAATTATTGGAAAAAAACAGCAGGCCGTCCGAATCGAGCAGGGCCATAGTACCGTCTATCAGGCGCACATGGTCGCGCTGCACGTCCAGCACATCGCCCATTTTTTTGCTGTTGGAAAAGCTGGGCGGGTCCATGACCGCCAAATCAAAACGCTTCCCTTCCTCCTGTGCGGCCTGAAGATAACGGAACACGTCGGCACGCACCAGGCGGTGCGCCTCCGGATTTATCCCGTTCAATTCGAAATTGCGCCGCGCCCAATCCAAATAAGTATTGGACATATCAACCGTTTCGCTGGACACCGCCCCGCCCGTGGCCGCATAAACCGTAAAGCTGCCCGTGTAGGCAAACAGGTTCAAAAAGCGTTTGCCCGATGCCAGGCCGCCCACTTTTTGGCGCGTATTCCTGTGGTCGAGAAACAGGCCCGTATCCAAATAACGTTGCAAATTCACCCAAAACCGCCGCCCGCCCTCGGCGATGACGAAATCCTCCCCCGCCGCACCGGTTTTTTCGTATTGCTGCAAACCCTTCTGCCGCGCCCGCCGTTTCAAAACCACATCGCCGCGTTCGAAGCCTGTAACAAAAACCACCGCCCCGGCCGCACCTTCCAGCCATTCTTCATGTTCTTCGGGCTGCATCAGCCAGCCGGTATCGTATTCCTGCAAATGCACTTTTCCGCCGTATACGTCCACGGCAAACGGAAACTGCGGCACATCGCGGTCGTACAGCCGCCAGGCCTCCACGCCGTTGCGCCGCGCCCACTTTGCCAAATGCCTGATATTTTTGCCCAAACGATTAACAAAAGGAGAAAAATCCGTCATAAGCCCCAACATTGCAAAAACCATAACCCGCCCATTCTACCCCACTTTGCGGCGGCGGAAGACGAATCGGGGATGACGGAAGTATGGCGGACGGTAAGAATATGTCTTATAGATAATTGAATATAGTGGATTAAAATAAGAATGAGACAAGGCGGCGAGCCGCAGACGGTACGGGCAGTACGGCAAGGCGCGCCAAAGACGTATCAGTGCAATCTTAATTCACCATAAATATTTGAGCCATATGCTTGACTAAGGCACGCCAAATCATTATCATCTTTAATTTTTCGAAGCCATTGCCATTCAACCAAGGCCGTCATTTAACGGGTGCAGATTATCCGTTATCCATCAAGCCGGCTGTCTCCTTCGGTGTAATGCGGACCCGGTATCCGCCCTATCCTTACAGGTTGTCGGCCATGAAACCACAGGCACAGGCCTGCGACAACCTTATCAGTAGCGACCGTTACCGTTTCCCCTGCTTCACGGCTGCCCGCGCTTTTGCGGCAGAAAAAGTTGTTGTCTCACAGAAAGTCATCATGACCATACGTTTTTCCGACCTGATTCAAGACAAAAACATCCTCTCCGCCCTGCAAAGCGAGGGCTACGAAACGCCTACGCCCATTCAGGCGCAATCCATCCCCTTCGCCATGGACGGCCGCGACATCATGGCTTCGGCGCAAACGGGCTCGGGCAAAACCGCCGCCTTTTTATTGCCGACACTGCAAAAATTAACCCGCCGCAGCGAAAAACCGGGCAAAGGCCCGCGCGCGTTGGTATTGACACCGACGCGCGAACTGGCGGCGCAGGTGGAGAAAAACGCGCTGGCCTACGCCAAAAATATGAAATGGTTCCGCACCGTCAGCATCGTCGGCGGCGCATCCTTCGGCTATCAAACCCGCGCCTTGAGCAAACCGGTTGATTTAATCGTTGCCACGCCCGGCCGTCTGATGGATTTGATGCAAAGCGGCAAAGTCGATTTCGCCCGTTTGGAAGTGCTGATTTTGGACGAAGCCGACCGTATGTTGGACATGGGCTTTATCGACGATATCGAAACCATAGTCGAAGCCACGCCTGCCGACCGCCAGACTTTATTGTTCTCCGCCACTTGGGACGGCGCGGTCGGCAAACTGGCGCGCAAGCTGACACAGAACCCCGAAGTCATCGAAGTCGAGCGTGTGGACGACCAGGGCAAAATCGAAGAGCAACTGCTGTACTGCGACGATATGCGCCACAAAAACCGCCTGCTCGACCACATCCTGCGCGATGCCAACATCGACCAATGCGTGATTTTCACGTCGACCAAAGCCATGACCGAAGTCATCGCCGACGAATTGTACGAAAAAGGATTCGCCGCCAACTGCCTGCACGGCGATATGCCGCAAGGCTGGCGCAACCGCACGCTGATGGATTTGCGCAAAGGCCGCTGCAAAATTTTGGTTGCCACCGACGTTGCCGCCCGCGGCATAGACGTGCCGACCATTACCCATGTCATCAACTACGACCTGCCCAAACAGGCGGAAGACTACGTCCACCGCATCGGCCGCACCGGACGGGCGGGGCGCACTGGTATTGCGATTACCTTCGCCGAAGTAAACGAATACGTCAAAGTACATAAAATCGAGAAATACATAGGCCGCAAGCTGCCCGAATTGACGGTCGAAGGCATGGAACCGACCCGCAAGCGCGGCAAGGGCGGCGCGGGGAAACCCAAAGGCAAAGGCGGCTGGGGCGGCAAAGGCGGTTTTGACAAAGACAAAAAGGCTTTGGGCAAAAAAGACGGTTTCAAACATGTCAAGAAAGAAGGCTTTAAAGGCAAGCCCAAAGAAGGGGGGCGCAAAACCAGCCGTCCGGCGGGAAGAGCCTGATATAAGGGGTGAGGCGGCTTATGCCGTGAAAACAGCATCCTTCCTTTAGGGATAGGATGGGATTAAGGCCGTCCGAGGGCAGAATATGCTTTCAGACGGCCTTGAATTTCAAAACGGATATATGGCAGATTAAAATAAAAATAAGGCAAGGCGGCTACGAGGGCCGTGTACGGACAGTACATAAGGGCGTTGGCAACACTGTATCATTACGATTGCAATCCGCCATACCGCCCGGCAACCGTCAGCAACCCTTCACATCATCCAAACGCATATCGAGGTTGTGGAAGGCATCCAGCGTTCCGCGATGCCCTATACTCACAATCACACTTTCCGGCAGCCGCTGCCGAATCAGGCCGTACAGCAAGGCCTCGGTGGGTTCGTCCAAGGCGGACGTGGCCTCATCGAGCAAAACCACCTTGGGCCTGGCGAGCAAAATCCGCGCAAAGGCAACCCGCTGCAATTCCCCGGGCGACAAACGCTGCTCCCAAACATCCTGCACATCCAGCAAATGTTCCAAATACTCCAGCCTGCACATACACAAGGCCTCGGCCACCTCCGGGCGCGTGGGCGATATATCCGGATAGCAAAGCGACTCAAACAAAGTCCCTTGCGGCATATAGGGTTTTTGCGGCACAAACATAATTTCCCCATGCGCGGGCCGCCAAATCCTGCCGCTGCTGCCAAACGGCCACAAACCGGCCAGGGCGCGCAGCAAAGAAGTCTTGCCGCAGCCGCTGGCCCCGCGAATCAGCAAGGCATCGCCCTTGCCCGCACTAAAGCAAACCTTGTCCAACAACACCTCGCCGTTGCTGCGGAACAAAGTAACATCCTGCAGCACCAGCCCGTCTCCCACCTCCTCCACATGTGGCATTTTTGCCCCGTCCCTTTGCGCCAAACTCTCCATAAACCCGCTCAAACGCGCCAAACGCGCCCGATAAACCGTAAAATCCTTATAAAAATTACGGAAAAACGACATGGCCTTCTGCAGCCTGGCAAAAGACTGTATCGTCTGCTGCACGTCGCCGATTTTAATCAAGCCCGCAAACAGGCGGGGGGCCTGCAGCATCATGGGCAACAATTGCATAATCTGGCTGAACACATCATTAAACCCGCTCAAGGCCACACTCTGCCGCGCGATGCGCCAGCGGTTGCGGACAATCAGGCGGAAGCGGTCGGCCAGCCTCTGCCCTTCCTGCCATTCCCCGCCGTAAAACGCGATACTTTCCGAATAATCCCGAATCCTCACCAGCGAATAACGGTAATCCGCGTTCAAATGCTCGTTTTCATAATTCGAACGGATAAGCGGGCGGCCTATCCACATCGCCAAACCCGTTGCCGCCAAAATCGCGACATAAAGCAAAAACACAATGCCGTGCGAGATTTGGACGCCGAAAACCGGCAAGATGCCCGCCAGCCCCCACAACACCAGCGTAAACTCAATGGTCGATACCGCCGAACTCAGCATCCCGCGTATAAACGTGATGGTGGAAACGATAAAATCCTGCGCATCGGCCTGAATACGCTGGTCTATATTGTCGGGCGCGTCCTTCTTCATCTGCAGGCGGTAATAATTTTTGTCCGAGAGCCAGCCGGAAACCAACACCCGGTTCAACTGCTCCGCCCATTTGATGGCCAGGGCCTGATCCAAAAAATCATTCACAATCAAATTGAACGAGCGGATCATCATCACCGCCACATTCACCGTTACCGCCATCCAAAAAACCGCCGCCAGCCTGTCCTGCATGGAATCGTACGCACTCTTGTACAAATAAGTGTTGATGACATACAGCTTGACCTCCGTGAGCATCAGCACAATCATGACCGCCAGCAGCGCGGCCACCTTGGTCAGGCCGCCGGGCGGCAGGCAGGGCTCCAGCACCCGCCAAAAATCCCGCCCGAACCGGGTAAACGACATCAAAAACACCGCAACGGCCAAGGCGGCCAGTGCGCTGCCGAACGAATTCAGCAGCCACCACGGCATCCCCTCCAACTCAACCTGCCACTTTTGCATAACCCTCCCAAAAACAAACCGTCCGAAGCAAGCCTGCAGGCGGACATTGAAAATCCGCAATAATAAACATAATTGCTTCCAAAGCAAAAACAATTTTGGCCGCAAAGCGCAATCAAATGGCGCAAAAAAATGCAAAACAACTAATAAAACGGCTCAAATACCTCCATAGAAAAAGATAAAAACTAACATTTTCTTGCAACAATACAACAGTTTCGTTAAAAGACGTAAATTTACAGGCCGAAACAGGCTTTTTGTTTTAACAAACCATGGCCGTAACAGATAATGAGAAGATTAAAAATCCCCCTAATCCCTTAGTTTGGAGTAATACGTATGAATCAAAAACTAACCCTGCTCTCCGTCATGGTTGCGGCCGCCTTTGCCCATGCCGAGGGCGACAACGCACAGCAAGAACCGCAACAGGGGCAATTACAGCAAGTGGAAGTCAAGGCCGATGCCAAACGCGTCCACGCCGCCCGTTCCTATTCCATCGCCAGCGACGGCGATATGCGCGACCGCGTGAATCTGGGCGTGTTGGGCAAAGCCAACGCCTTTACCGCGCCGATTACCGTGGTCAGCTATGACGAACAGGCACTGAACAATACCGAAGCGCGTACCTTGGTGGACGCGGTGGCGAAAAAAGATGCTTCGACCTGGCAGTTCGGCGGCGAAAGCAACACGCTGACCGGCCTGTATTTCCGCGGCTACCAGCTTGACGCGCGCCAATTCAGCGTAAACGGTCTGGCGGGCATGTACGGCACGCAGGGTACGGCCAGCGTGCAGGTCGGCTCGGCGCAACTGATTAAGGGCGCGTCCACCGCCGTAAACGGCATGGATCCCGAAGGCGCGGTATCCGGCGCAGTCAATATCGAAACCAAAAAAGCCGCCGACGAAGGCAACCGCAAAATCGGCCTGGGCTGGTTCAGCAACAACCGCGCCCAAGGCACATTCGACTTGGGTCAACGCTTCGGCGAAAACAAAGAATTCGGCGTGCGCGCCAACGGCAAACTGCGCCACGGCGACACTCCGCGCCACGGTTACAGCGAAGACAACAAGGAATTCGCCCTGAACGCCGACTATCGCGGCGAAAAACTGCGCGTGGCCTTCGATTCCATCTACGCCAAACGCAAAACCAACGGCGGCCGCGCCCGTATGCAGGACATCCAAAACCTGCAAGCCCGCCTGTTTGACGCGCCGGACGGCAAAACCAACCTGCTGCCTTCGTGGAACTGGCAAAACACCGTCGGCCAGACCAATATGCTGACCTTCGAATGGGATGCGTTTGAACGCGCCCAAATTACCGGCGGCATAGGCTACAACAAGGCGCGTTATTACGGCACGCTGATTTCTCCGACCGTATGTCTGAACGCGACCAGCACCTGTACGGAGACAAGCAACACCAATGCCGCAGGCAGGACAACGGCACGCAACTATGATTACAACACCGGTACGGCGCGGCTGACCGACCAGTATTTCCGCACTTTGAGTATGAATTTGTCCGCACGCGGCGAATTTGAAACCGGCCCGGTCAGCCACAACTGGAGTACCGCTTTCGACCGCATCATCCGCCAACGCGCCACCCTGCGCGGTTCGGCCGCAGGCAGCAGCAGCGCACGGATTGATACCAGCGGCGATATTGCATCCCAACTGGCATCTTTCCTGCCCGACTATCCGACCACTATGGAAAGTTCGGCCAACCTTGATGCCAATATCAAGGTGAACAGTTTGGCCTTGTCCGACACCTTGGGCTTTGCCGACAACAAATACCGCCTGACCTTGGGCGGTCGTTATCAATATGTCGAATACACCGACAAGAAAGCAGGCGAAAGCGGCAACTCCAAACGCTTCAGCCCTATGGCGATGATGGCGTGGGTTCCTTCGCCCGATTTGGTGGTTTACGGCAACTATATGGAAGACCTTGAACCCGCCGACATTAAAACCGACGATGACGGCAATACGACCATGGCCAAACCGCGCGTAAGCCGCCAGTTTGAAATCGGCGTGCGTAAAAATTGGGGCGATTTCGTAACCACCTTGAACGCCTTCCAAATCAGGCGGCCGGGCTATTGGCGCGGCAATACCACCAGCGGTACGGATTTCGCCCGTTCCAGTGCGGCGGCCGGCGACGAACAGGGCATAGAGCGCAACCGGGGCATAGAGTTCAATGCTTATGCCAATCTGTTGGATAAAACCCTGAGGCCCAATGTGGGCATTATGTACCTGCAGTCCAAACTGAAAGCCTATCCGAATGCGGCCGACAATCTGATTAACGGCGTGCAGGTCGCCAATCCACGCGTGATTGCCAAGGCGGGCGTGGAGTGGGATATGCCCTTTGCCAAGGGGCTGACTTTGAACAGCAATGTGCAGTATTTCGGCAAGTCTTACCAGGATACGCAAAAGAAATACGCTTTCCCGTCCTATACTTTGGTTGATGCGGGCGCACGCTACAAAACCAAGCTGGGGCAGAAAAATACGCTGACGGTCAGCGGCGCGGTGGAAAACCTGTTCAATAGGAAATATTGGCAGGTGCAGCGCGGCCAATACGACCGCAGCTTCGCCGTGGTCGGTATGCCGCGCACCTATTGGCTGAAGGCCGAACTGGAGTTTTGATTTTTCCGGGCAGGTCCGCATCCAAAGGGGTGGCAGGCCTGCAAAAAACGGTTCAAAACCGACAAAAGGCCGTCTGAAAGCCTGTTTTTCGCAAGGAACAACACTTTCAGGCGGCCTTTTTTTCAAAGCAAAAAACGATACCGCACAATGACACTGCCCAAATTCCTATGGTTGCGCCGCCTGCTCGGGCGGCCGGCTTCATTAGGCTGGTTCTTTCATCCGGCCACGGAACAATACGACCCGCCACACCATCCCGAAAGCCCGCAGCGCATCATTGCCATCCAAGACGAACTCATACGCCAAAAAATCTGGCCCCGCCTGACCCCGATACGGGGCAGGGAGGCCACGGATTTGGAAATCGCACTGGCGCATTCGCGCAGCTACCTGTTCCGGCTGGAAGCCCACCGTCCCAAGCCAGGCAAAATCCACAGGCTGGACGACGACACCGTACTCACCCACAACGCCCTGACGGCCGCACGCTTTGCCACCGGCAGCGTATTAAAGGCAGTAGATTACGTCATGGCGGGCAAAATCAAAAACGCCTTTTGCGCCATCCGCCCGCCCGGACACCACGCCCGCAGCAGGAAAAACGGCAGCTTTTGCCTGCTCAACCACGCGGCGGCGGCCGCCCTATACGCCGCAACCCGCCACCGCCTCAAGCGCATCGCCATACTGGACTTCGACATCCACCGGGGCGACGGCACGGAAGAAATACTGGGCGGACACCCCTACATCAACATATTGGGCATCAGCCAAAACCGGCTTTACCCCTTCGACGACGCGCTGCCGCCGGAAAACTGCCGCAACGTACCGCTGCCCGAAAACTGCACCAGCCGCACCTTCCGCGAAAAAATCCGCCAAGAATGGCTGCCCCGCCTGAAAGAGCACCGCCCCCAACTCATCCTCCTGTCCGCCGGGTTTGACGGCCACCAAGACGACCCCTTGAGCAACACCCGGCTGCACACGGCCGATTACGCCTGGCTGACCCACAAAATCATGCGCCACGCCCCCAACGGCAGCCGCATCGTCTCCATACTCGAGGGCGGCTACCACCTAGAATCACTGGCGCAAAGCGCGGCCGCCCACCTGCACGTTTTGGCGGGTTTGGGCAAGCCGGAATATGCCGCCGAATACGAAAAAACCATCTGAACACAAAAAAAATCCACCGTTCCCACGGCGGATTTGCCAACATAGATGATTAAAATAAAAATAAGACAAAACGGCAACGGGAGCTGTGTACGGATGATACATAAGGGCGTTGGCAACGCAGTAGCCTTGCGATTTTAATCCACCATACAGTCCGATATGCCGGGCGGCTTACCCGCCCTTGGCCGCCGCCTTAATCCGCAAAATTTCCGCCACAAACGCCGCCAGCCTGGCCGCGAAATCCGTATCGCCCGGCCGGCCGACCAAGGCTAAGGCTTCCTCCTTGCCGCCGTCGTCCGCCACCACAGTTTCACCGCGAAAATGACGGAAAAACAAATCCTTGCCGCCGCGTATCTTGCCCCGGTGCAACACCAGGATGCCGCCCTTGCCGTCATCGGCAAACACGCCCGCCACCGCACGGTTCAAACCATCGGAGGGAAAATTGATTTCCGCCGCAATGGGCAGCTTTTTCCCCGCCGACGGCGCACCCACACCAAAGCCGTTCCAATATTTCCTCCCCTGCCCCTGTGCGGCATACCACAAATCCAATTCGGGCGAATAAGCCGTTTCCGCCTCAAAAGCCCCGCCCAGGCAGGCTATGGTGCAAACCGCCTTCTGCGGCAGCATACCGCGCAGGGTTTGGGCAAACAGGGTTTGCGCGGCGGCCAGTTTGTCGGGGGCTGTGATGACTATGGGGGGCATGGGGTTTTTCCTTTTCGGTGTTGACGGGTATATGGTAGGGATTATATAGCGGATTGGTTTATACAGATAGAAGGGGGGAGCGTGTGTGTACCGCATATGCCCTACGCGTTGGGTATGCTGACGGGCTACGGGTTTGTTTATTGACAGGAAGCCCAAATGGTAGGTTGGGTTGGCAAACCCGACAAAACGTTGGGGATTTAAAGGTTTTGTCGGGTCAAGACCTACGCTTGCTTTGGCATCGAGCAGGCAGTAGGTACGATTAGCCGCCCGATGGCGTAATCGTACGGATGGGAAATAAATCATAAAGTGGAAAATTCAAAAACAGGCAAGT
>JAUMUU010000176.1 GCA_030530545.1 Neisseria sp.
CCGCCTTGTGCCGCACGCGCAATACTTCTGCCCAAACGCCCATATTCGCGTTGCAAAACAGTCGTGCTTCGTGTTAAATCACGGATACCCGAAATAAGGGAGCGCAAACCGCCCAGGGCCGCGCCCACACTTGCGCCAAACTGAATGACAATGGCTAATTCCGCAGCCATAACGGTTTCCTAATTTATAGGGCCGGCCTTATGTACAGCCCTAGGTATTGAAACATATCTGAAGGAAAGCACATGATTATTCTGACCTTTATCGCCCTGTTTTTCTTCGCCTGCATATTACTGGGCGGCGTATTGGGGGTCATCGTAGGCTGTTACCAAGTCTGGGGAATTTGGACAAACCAACCCCGAGATGACTTGGATGATATTGTTTGACCTGTTTTTTGCCCAAATCATCCCCCTTTCCGATAACCCGCCTTCACCTGGCGGGTTATTTCATGCAGCCAGCCGTCAAACTCGTCCAGCGGCAGCTCGTCAATCGCCTGCGCCGTCCGGCCGAACCACCACGCCATATCGCCCACGCGCGGACGGCGCACGGCCACCTTGTCCAAGGTCTGACCCGTGGCCAGGCGTACCGGATAGCGCAATGGCACAACGGTTTCGCCGGCTAGGTTTTGTGTAATTTGTTTGGCTTGATTGCCCACAGGTAAATCATTATAAAGATGGATAAAACATACGCGCTTATGCGTCCGGATAAAGCCAAAGTTTAAGTGCAGCCTGCCTGCAACGCTTTTAATGCGCGTTAAAAAACCGTCCCGAAAGGCTTTTTCAAACGACCCGTTTGCCGACGCGGACAATCTCAATGCCCGCCCGAGAGCTTCATCACGACCACGCCCGAAATAATCAGGAACGCGCCCAGCCAGCGGCCGAAGTTGGCGGCATCGTTGAAAAAGAAGACCCCGACCAAAAACGCGCCCGCCGCGCCTATGCCCGTCCAAACCGCATAAGCCGTACCCATAGGAATCTGCTTCTGCGCCAAGAATAAGAAAAACCCGCTGCCCGCCATAAAAATCAGCGCGGCGGCTATACCCTGCCAGCGGTAGGCATCCTGCTGGGCGTATTTCAAACCCAGCGGCCAGCCGATTTCCAAAAGCCCCGCCAAAATCAAATAAATCCAGCTCATCATGCATTCCCTCAAAATAATGGTTTAAAAATCAGGTTTCAAACGACCACTGTCTACGGCCATCCCTTCTCCGGACAACTCCACCCGCCGCCCTATGTCTTTCAAATTGGAATACTGTTCGACCAGCCTCGGTACATCATCCAAACTCATGGCAAACATCCACAGATAAGTGCTGACCGAATAAATATGCCCCGCACTGCCGTAGCCTTTGAGCGTCATCATCACAAAAGCAAAGCCTAACAGAACACTCATTGCCGCGCCGACGCAAAGATAGCCGAAGGCTTCGCGGTTGGAAATCAATACACGCAGGCGCGCGACCAGTCCGTAATGGCGGTACAACTGCCGCTCGTTGCCTTTTTGGATAAAGTGGTTGTCGCGTTCCAGACTGTTGTTCAGGCGGAAATACAGGCCTTCGCTGATGGCGGCAAAGTGTGGCAAAAGCCATTTGGATAAAGTGGTTGTCGCGTTCCAGACTGTTGTTCAGGCGGAAATACAGGCCTTCGCTGATGGCGGCAAAGTGTGGCAAAAGCCATAAAAACAGCGCAAGTATGCCCACCGCCAACACGCCGACCCAAAATTCCAGCACCAGCAGCATAATGCACGCGCCGAATATGGATACGACGGATGTCGCGGCAATCGGCAGGTGTTCCTCAAAAAAGCTGACAAACTCGCGCGACAGGGCAACCCGCGCCGTTACCGCCGAATGCGGGACTTGCCGCTGCCGCTGTTCCAACACGACCGGCACGGCGATTTCGGTATAAATCCGCGTAAACGTGCGCGTATCGGCAATCCGCCGCGCCGCACCGACCAGCCACATCAAAAGCACAACCAAGGCATACAGCAACGCCTGCCACACTTTCCCTGCAACCACGGCATTAATCGCCCAGCCGCCAAACACCGGATACACCAGCATCAAAAGGTTTTCCAGCCCGACCAGCGAAAACGTGCCAATCAGACGCCTGCGGTGGGTTTTACCTATGTGTTTCAACATTTTCCACATCATCAGCCTCCTTGCTTGGCATGAACTGCCTGAGCCATTAATTCCGCCAGCGCGTCCAAATCGGCAAACAGCCGCGCCGCACGTTTTTCGCCGAACGCGGCGAATACTTTATCATTGAACATCTGCATATTCCGCACCAAAGGTTCGGCATATTCCCTGCCTTTTTCCGTGAGCGACAACAGCCGTTCGCGCTTGTCTTCCGCGCCTTCCTGCCATTGCAGCAAGCCCTGTCCGGCAAGCACTTTGGCAACACCCGAAACCGTCTGCTTGGGCAGACACCATTCCCCGCCTATGTATTTTTGCGTGCGGCTGCCTTCCGTCGCCAAAGTGTAAAGCACGGCAAAGGAGTTGTAGTTTAAATCCTGCTGTTTGATCCATTGGTCGAATACGCTGTCGATAAGGCTGATGCGCGTTCCGAGTTGGTCTAGTTGGTTCATAAATGGTCTCAAAATTGACTAAATCGGCGCGATTATAGTCATAATTAGGACTTGTTTCAAGGTTGGGATAAAATGATA
>JAUMUU010000051.1 GCA_030530545.1 Neisseria sp.
TGGTGTTCTTGGGAATAACGTTGCTCCAGGGCGGGGAAAAGTTGCATGGGTTTCCTTATCATGACTAGACGCACAAACCGCACACACAACCCCGTGTACGGCTTAGGCAAAAGGGATGGGCAAGCCCCGATTCTACCGCCCACAAAGGCGGAGTTTCAACCGCCGGGCAAACCCCGGCCCGTTCCCGGGGCGGACAGAAAATCCGAAACACATAACATTCCGGCACGGAAAAAATGCCGGATTTAAAGAAAAAACACAGTAAATTCAAATATCTTACAGATATTTCCAAGACAAAGGCCCCCATCATGGGACTATCCGTCCGCCCTAGCCCCGCCAACGCCTGAACACCAGCGAAGTATTCACGCCGCCGAAAGCGAAATTATTGCTGACCACATAATCCGTTACAATTTCGCGCCCCTCCCCGACAATATAATCCACCCTGCCGCAGCGCGGGTCTATATCGTCCAAATTAACGGTAGGGGCAAACCAGCCGCCGTTCATCATCTCAATGGCAAACCACGCCTCCAAGGCCCCGCACGCGCCCAGCGTATGGCCGAGATAACTTTTTTGCGAACTCATGGGAACGAAGCCGAACACCTCCTCCGTGGCCAGCGTTTCGGCAATATCCCCCTTCTCGGTCGCCGTACCGTGGCCGCTGACATAGCCCACCGCCTCCGGCCCTATGCCCGCATCCTTGAGGGCGAGCTCCATACACCTGCGCATAGTATCCCTTTGCGGCTGGGTAACATGGCTGCCGTCACTGTTCGCCCCATAGCCTATAATCTCGGCATAAATCTTCGCGCCGCGCCTTCGGGCGTGTTCCAACTCCTCCAGCACCAAAATCCCCGCGCCCTCGCCTATGACCAAACCGTCGCGGGCGGCATCATAAGGGCGGGGCGTGCGTTCCGGCTCGCCGTTGCGGCGGCTGGCGGCATAGAGCGAATCAAACACATACACCTCCGAGGGGCAGAACTCCTCGCCGCCCCCGGCCAGCATCATCTCTATCATACCGTACTTAATCGCCTCATAAGCATAGCCTATGCCTTGGCTGCCCGAAGAACACGCACTGGAAGTCGGGATAATCCGCCCCTTCAAACCAAAAAAAATACCGATATTGGCAGCCGTCGTATGAGGCATCATACGCACATAAGTATTGGCATTGAAATTGCGCGACGTGCCGGTAAGCAGCAGCTCGCCCAAATCCCCTATATCCTTGGTGCTGCCCGTGGACGAACCGCAGGCCACGCCCATGCGCCCGTCCCTTATACCCTCGTCCCCCAACAGCCCCGCATCCGCCAAAGCCCGTTCCGCCGCATCCACACACAGATACGACACCCGCCCCATGCTCCTCAACTGCTTGCGCGTCCAATGCGCGGGCGGGGCATAACCGACTATGGGCGCACCCAGCCTCGCTTCCAACTCGGGGAAGCGTTCCTGCCAGTCCATATGCCTGACGGCGTTTTTCCCCGCCTCAAACGCCGCCCGGACGGCCTGCCAACCGCAGCCCAAGGCCGTTATACCGCCTATCCCCGTAACCACCACCCTTTTGGTCTTCAACACAGCCCCCCGTTCACCGCAATCACCTGGCGCGTAATATACGCCGCCTTCTCGTCCATCAAAAACCGCACCGCGTGCGCCACCTCCTCGGGCAGCCCCATGCGCCCCGCAGGCACGGCCTTCAAAATCTCCGCCACAGGCACATTCTCATCGACAATATCCGTATCAATCAAACCCGGCGCGACACAATTGACCGTGATTTTGCGTTTCGCCAACTCGACCGCCAACGCCTTGGCCGCGCCTATGACACCCGCCTTGGAGGCACTGTAATTGACCTGCCCCCTGTTGCCCGTGATGCCCGACACCGAGGCCATGCACACAATCCTTCCGGCCTTGCGGCGGCGTATCATAGGCATCACCAGCGGGTGCAGCACATTGTAAAAACCGTCCAAATTCGTCCGCAAAACCGTATCCCAGTCCTCATCCGAAAAAGCGGGGAAGGCATTGTCGCGCGTCAGCCCCGCATTGAGCACCACACCGTAATACGCGCCGTTCGCCCCTATGTCGGCGGTCAGAACCTCGCGGCAGGCGGCACGGTCGGACACATCAAACTGCAAAACCCGCGCCCGCCCGCCCAAAGCGCGGATTTCCCCGGCCACCGCCTCGGCCTCGTCGCGGCGGCTGCGGCAATGCACGGCGATACCGAAGCCGTCCCGCGCCAAACCGAGCGCGACCGCCCTGCCTATGCCCCGGCTTGCACCGGTGATTAAGATGGTTTCGTTCATCAAAAATTCCTTAACGGTTGAAACCCCGCCCTTAACCGGCGGGGCGGGTTGGTGGCGGCTTGGGGAAGCCCGTCCCGCCTCAAGCGGATTCCGATACCGCGTCCGCCCGGTTGGGGCTGTATACGTTCAAGGCCGCCCGCATCAGCAGTCCGTCTGCGGGCAGCACTGGTCTGACCTCGTCGGGCGCGTCCGTCCAGCGCAATTCGCAATCAAACACACCCATGCCGCCGCCGTCCTGTATCGAGACTTCCGCCGCCGCCGCCAGCCGCGTGCCGACCGGAATCACATCGGCAAACACATCCAGCCTGCGCGTGCCTAGCAAAAAACCCAGCCTTACGGCCTCGCCCGCCGTCAGGGCGCGGATGCCCGCAAACGCGCCTATGGCCTGCGCCATGATTTCCATGCCCGCCGTACAGGGCAGCGCGCCCTTGTGCAACAGGATGTGATCCGCGCCGACCTGAGCCTCCACGCGGACATAATCCGCGCCGTAATCCGTTACGCGGTCTATCAACACCATGCGGCCGCTGTGGGGCAGCAGGAAGGCGGGGTTTTCAATCGGGCAGGCAAGTTTGTCCATAAAGGGGGCGGATTTGACGGTAAACGGGTGATTATAGCCGATTAAGGCGGCCGCGATACAGTCGGATTGCCGGGCAGCCGACATGGGGGAGACGAACCTTGGAATAGGCCGGTTTTTGACATGGAAAATGCCGGATTCAAGGCGGAAAGCGCGGGAAGGCCGAAAACCGGCAAGGGAAATTGTCGGGCATAAATGCCCGACCTACAAGGCTGTGCAGCAATAAAGGATTAAGTTAGAATCCGCAAGCACACCCCCATACCGCCCAAACCCAGGGCCACAGTGTGCCGCCCTGATTCGGAAGGAGTTACGCCCCTCGCAAACAAACCCGAATCCTGCCGCCACTAAGGGCGGGGTTTCAACCGTTAAGGAAATTTTGATGAACTGTCCCATCTGCAAGGCGCAAAACGAAGACATTCTGTGGCAAAACGGCAGGCTGCGCGTGATAGCCGTTCATGACGAAGCCAATGCGCCCGCCTTCTGCCGCGTGATTTGGCAAGGCCATGTGGCGGAAATGACCGACCTGCCGCCCGCCGAACGCGAAGAACTGATGCAGACCGTCTACCGTGTCGAATCGGCCATGCGGCAGGTATTCAACCCCGCCAAAATCAACCTGGCCAGCCTGGGCAACGTTGTGCCGCACCTGCATTGGCACGTTATCGCCCGCTTTACCGACGATGCCAACTTCCCCGCCCCGATTTGGGCGGCGGCGCAAAGGCCCGCGGCAAGGGTGCTGCCCGCCGACTGGCCGCAGCAGGTTCGCGCCCTGTTGGCCGAAAACACGGCGGTATGACGGGTTTCGCCCGTCAAACCGTGCCTCCGCCGTCAAACACGGCATCATCTTAAATTAAAACTGCAATGCTAAGTCCTTGGTGTGCCTTGCCGTACTATCCGTACACGGCTCTTGTTGCCGCCTTGTTTCATTTTTATTTTAATTGGCTATACCATACCAGCCTTGTAGGTCGGGCATTTATGCCCGACAATTTTCCATACTTTATTTTTGATACAAAACTTACCGGTTTTCGGCCTTCCCGCGCAGGCGGTAATCCATTTTTGAATTTCAGAAACTGTTTTTCAAATCAAGGTTTATCATGTTTTACGATGGATTCCCTCCTGCGCGGGAAGGCCGTAATTTGATGACATTTCGTATTTAAAATTAAGTATGTTTGCTATATATAAAAAACAGGCCGCCCCGAATATCCGGACGGCCTGTTTTGCCCTGCTAGTTTTTCTTGGCGTGGGTCCAACTGTCGGCTTCCAGCTGCCAATCTACCATGCCGCCGCGCATCAGCGTCTGCATCATGTCGGAAGTTTCCTTGTCCAATTCGCGCGACTTCTGCATCAGGGTCTCATTGGCGAAAATCGGGATTTCGGGATCGTAGTCGTCCGACAGGACAAACAGGTGGTAGCGGTCGCGGGCGGCGTAAAAATCGCTCAATTCGCGCGACAGGTCGGGCGACACCCCCAGGGCTTCCAAGGCGATGCGGCCGCTGCGTATAGATGCGTCAAAGGTTTCGCGCACGATGAAATCGGCACCGGCATGATGCAGGGTATAGGCGTGCATGCGGTCGTGGGCGCGGGCGATGATGGTCAGGTCGGGATAATGGCGGCGGACGTATTCGACAATATGGGTCGCCTGTTCGTCGTCGCCTATGCCGACTATCAGCAGTTTGGCCTTGGCCAGCCCTATGGCGTTGAGCAGCTCATGGCTGGTGGCATCGCCATAATAGGTTTTGCTGCCGTATTTGGTCAGGCCGTCCACGGTTTCGGCGTGGGAGTCTATCACCGTGGTGTGGTAGCCGCAGGCCAGAAGCATACGGTTTATATTGCGGCCGAAACGCCCGTGCCCCAACAGGATAATCGGGTTTTCCTCGTGGATTTCGTCATGTGGGCGGGATTCGTTTTCTTCGGCGATGCCGCGTATGGCAACCACTTTTTCATAAAAGATGAACAACAGCGGTGTCAGCAGCATGGATATGGCCACCACCAGCGAGATGCGGTCGGACAACACGGCGGGCAAAACCCGGCTCTGGTCGGCAATGGACAGCAATACGAAGCCGAATTCGCCCGCCTGCGCCAGGCTCAGGGCAAACAGTTTGCCCGCCGTGCCTTTGATGCGGAACAGCCAGGCCAGGAAAAACAAAATCAGCGACTTGATGAGCATGGCCGCCAGCGTCATCCCGATAATCAGCAGGAATTCTTTGCCCAGCAGTTGGAAATTCATCCCTGCGCCCACCGTGATAAAGAACAAGCCCAGCAGCAGGCCTTTGAACGGCTCCAGATTGCTTTCCATTTCGTGCCGGTAGGAGCTGTTGGCCAGGGCCACGCCGGCGATAAACGCGCCCAGTGCGGGCGACAGGCCTATCAGCGACATCAGGGTGGCTATGCCTACCACCAGGGCCAGGGTGAACAGGGTGAACATTTCGCGCAGGCGCACTTTGCTGATGAAGCGGAACATGGCCGGCACAAGTATCCTCACGCCGAAAATAATCACGAAAATCGATGCCACGCTCACGGCGGCTATCATCCAGCCGGGCTGGTCGGCCATGATGTTGGCCGGCACATGGCCTTCTTCGGGCTGGGCCGCCGCCACCCCCAGCAGGGGCAGCAACGCCAACATGGGAATCGCCGCCACGTCCTGAAACAGCAGTACGGCAAAACCCGCCTGCCCGCCCGGTGTGGACAACAGGTTTTTTTCGTTGAAGGTTTGCAAGACTATGGCCGTGGATGAGAGCGTCAGGATGCAGCCTACGGCGACGCTGACCTTCCAATCCCAGCCCAGGCCGTATTTGGCGGCGGCGGTAATCGCGCCCAGGGTCAGCAGCACCTGCAGCCCGCCCAGGCCGAACAGTTTGACCCGCATCTGCCACAGCATTTTGGGCGCAAGTTCCAAGCCCACCAAAAACAGCATCATCACTACGCCGAATTCGGCAACGTGCTGGATGGATTCCGCCTCTTTGCCGACAAAGCCCAATACCGGCCCTATCAGTATCCCCGCCGCCAGATAGCCCAGCACCGAACCCAGCCCCAGTTTTTGCGACAAGAGTACGGCCGCCACGGCAAAAGCCATATAAATAAAGGTGAAAAGTAGGATTTCCGTCATGTTTTTCTTCTCATAGCCAATTAACCAAGATAATTTCGAACCGCCGCGACTACAATGTTATCCCCTTTAATTTGGCCACGGTGTTGATGTCTTTGTCGCCGCGTCCCGACAGGTTCACCAGTATCACTTGGTCTTTGCCCATTTTCGGTGCGTTTTCCACTGCCCAGGCGACGGCGTGCGAGCTTTCCAAGGCGGGGATGATGCCTTCGAAACGGCAGAGCAGGTCGAAGGCTTGGAGTGCGGCATCATCGTTGGCGGCGGTGTATTCGACGCGGCCTATGTCGTGCAGGTGGCTGTGTTCGGGGCCTATGCCGGGGTAGTCCAGGCCGGCGGAGACGGAATGTGTGCCTAGCACTTGGCCGTTTTCGTCCTGCATCAGGTAGCTGCGGAAGCCGTGCAATACGCCTATGGGGGCGCGGCTGGTAATCGGGGCGGCGTGGTCGGGGGTGTTTGTGCCGCGTCCGCCGGCTTCCACGCCGACCAGGCGCACGTTTTCTTCTTCGATATAGGGGTGGAACAGGCCTATGGCGTTGCTGCCGCCGCCCACGCAGGCCACGGCGGCATCGGGCTGGCGGCCTATGGCTTCGAGCATTTGCGCTTTGGCTTCGCGGCCTATGACGCATTGGAAATCGCGCACCATTTCGGGATAGGGTGCGGGGCCGGCGGCCGTGCCTATGATGTAGAAGGTGTCGTCCACGCGGGCTACCCATTCGCGCATGGCTTCGTTCATCGCGTCTTTGAGGGTGCGGCTGCCGCTGTCCACGCTGACCACGTTCGCGCCCAATAATTTCATGCGGAATACGTTGGGCATTTGGCGTTGGATGTCGTCCGCGCCCATGTAGACATCGCAGGTCATGCCGAAACGGGCGGCAACGGTGGCGCTGGCCACGCCGTGCTGCCCCGCGCCGGTTTCGGCGATGACGCGTTTTTTGCCCATGCGGCGGGCAAGCAGTGCCTGGCCTATGGTGTTGTTTACTTTGTGCGCGCCGGTGTGGTTCAGGTCTTCGCGTTTGAGCCAGATTTGCGCGCCGCCCAAGTGCGCGGACAGGCGTGTGGCGTGGTAAACGGGGCTGGGGCGGCCGACGTAGTGTTTCAAATCGTTGTGGAATTCTTCCCAGAATGCCGGGTCGTTTTTTGCTTCTCCGTAGGCTTGCGCCAATTCTTTCAAGGCCGGAATCAGGGTTTCGGACACATACAGCCCGCCATGTTCGCCAAAAAAGCCTTGTTTGTCGGGCGCGTGGTATTTTTTCATGTTTTTCCTCTTTGACTGGGGGGAATGTGTTTTTCAGGCGGCCTGCGCAATCAGCGTTCGCGCAATGCCTGCTTCATGCGGGTAATCGGTTTGATTAAGTATTGGAAAACGGTTTTTTCGCCTGTTTTCACGTCCACGGTTGCCACCATGCCGGGGATGATGGGCATTTCCCTGCCGTCTTTGTCGCGCAGGGTGTTGCCCTCGGTCTGTACCAGCATACGGTAGTAAACTTGGTTTTGGTCCAGTTTCAACTGGTCGGCGGCGCGGTTTTGATTGCTCAGGGTATCGGGGCTGATCAGGGTTACTTTGCCGTCCAGCCCGCCGTAAAGGGCGTAATCATAAGCGCTGATTTTGACCACCGCCGGCAGCCCCGGGCGGATAAAGGCCACGTCGCGCGGGTTGATGTAGGCCTCGACCAGCAGTTTTTCGTCCAGCGGCACTATGGTCATGATTTCCTGCCCCGCCGTTACCACCCCGCCCACGGTGTTGATTTTGATGTCTTTCACCACTCCGCGCAGGGGGGCGCGAACTTCGGAACGTTCCACGGGGTCGGCGCGCATGGCCATGTTTTCTTTGGCCTGGGCCAGTTCCGATTCCGTTCTGACCAGTTCTTCGTTGGCCTTGGCGGCGTAGTCGTTTTTGCGCTGCAGAATCTGCTGGGCCAAATCGCTGGATTCGCGCTGCATCCTCAATAGTTCGACTTCCGAAACCACGCCTTGTTTGACCATGGGCGCGGTGATTTCGATTTCCCTGTCCAACACGGCCTTGCTTTTGCCCAAACCGTCCACCGCATCGGTTACCGCCCGGCGGCGCGCCTCATAGGCCGCCCGTTCGCGCTGCTGCAGTTCTTTGCTGATGCCGGGCGGGAATTTGATGGCCGTGCCGTAGGATTCGGCCCGCAACCGCGCAACCATGGCCTCCAGGTTGGCCACTTTGGCCTCGCTTTCGCGCAATACCGCCGAACTGCGGGTGTCGTCCAGTTTCAGCAGTATCTGCCCCTTTTCCACTACGTCGCCCTCGCGCACCTTCATCTCGGCTATCGTGCCGGGGTCCAGGCTTTGGATGACCTGCTCGCGGCTGCTGGGGATGATGCTGCCCTGCCCGCGCGTTACTTCTTCCAGGGGGCTGTTGTAGGCCCAAACTACAAATACGGCCAAAAAGGCAAACAGCAGCATGATGACCCAAAATTGGCCGTGGTGCTTTTCCTTTTGCAAGGCCGCGTTCAAATCATTGACCAACTGCAAATCGCCGGATTTCACACTTTCGCGTTTGTTTTCTTTACCCATTGCGTCCACCTGTATTTTTTCAGACGGCCTGCGCCTGATTGCGGCCTGCGTCCTGTTCGTTCTGCATCAGCCTTTTGAGTACCAAATCCCTGGGGCCGTCCATCACCACCCTGCCGCCGTCCATCACGATGATGCGGTTTACAATCTGCAAAACCTGGGGCCTGTGCGTAACCACCACCAAGGTTTTATCCTTGGCCCATTGCGCGATGGCCTGCAGCGACATCCTTTCCGTGGCCTGGTCCAGCCCCGTGGTCGGTTCGTCCAGCAACACCACGCGCGGGTCGCGCAAGGTCATCCTGGCCAGGGCGATAATCTGCTTTTGTCCGCCCGACAGGCCCAGGCCGTCTTCGCCCAAGGGCATATCCAGCCCCCTGGGGTGGCTGCGGATAATCCGGTCCAAACCGAAACGCCCCAAGGCCGCCAGCAGTTCCTGGTCTGAAGAATAGCCGTCCGCACGGGCCAAATCCATATTTTCGCGCAAAGTACCCAAAAACAGGCGCGGCGACTGACTCAGCAACAACACCTGGCTGCGTAAGAAATTCGGGTCGATCTGGCGCATATCCACATTGTCCAGCATCACATTGCCGCCGGTTGCGTCATACAGCCCGCCCGCAAGCTTGAGCATGGTGCTTTTGCCGCTGCCTATGCGCCCCAGCACGCCCACCTTCTCGCCCGGCCGGATCTGCAGGTTCAGGCCGGCCACGGCCGGCTGCGCGTCTTCCTTATACTTGAACAAGACGTTTTCAAAGCCGATATTGCCCTGCACCTGGCTCAAAGTGATGTATTTGCGTTCCGGCACGCGCTCAATCGGCCGCTCTATAATCTGGTTCAAGCCCGCCAGGGCCAGTTTGGCCTGTTGGAAGCGCGTGGCCAAACCGGCCACCTGCGCCAGGGGCGACAAGGCGCGCCCCGACAAAATCACCGATGCGATCAACGCGCCCATGGTGATGCGGTCGGCGGCGTTTTCCGCATGAATCAGATAAGTGCCCAGCAACACCAAAAACACCGTGTTCAACTGCTGCATACACACGGCGAAATTAATCATAAAATTGGCCGTATCCTTCACCTTGATGGACGAGGCCGAAGTTTTGGCCGTGTATTCGTCCCAACGCTGTTGCGCCCAGCCTGTCGCATTATTGGTCTTCAGCGTCTCTATCCCCTCCAGTGCCTCCACTGCCAAACCTTGCCTTTGGGAAGATTCCTTGGTCGATTCGTTGATGTAGCGCGACAGCGGCCTCTGAACGATGAAACCCACCAAAACCACGACGGGGATGATGATTAGCGGCACAACCGCCAACTTGCCGCCGACTATGGCGATAACGGAAACGAACAGCAGCAAAAAGGGCAGGTCCACCACGGCCAGCAGGCTGGCGCTGGTCATAAATTCGCGCACGGATTCGAATTCGCGCAAATTATTGGCATAAGAACCGGCCGATGCCGGACGCTCGGCCAGGCGCAAGGCCATCATGCGGCGGAAAATCGCCGAACTGATAATCAGGTCGGCCTTCTTGCCGGCAATGTCGGTCAGATGGCTGCGTATCATCTTGGCCAAAAATTCAAACAAAATCGCCAGCACCACGCCTATGCTCAACACCCAAAGCGTTTCATAAGACTGGTTGGGAATCACGCGGTCGTAAACGTTCATCACATACAGCGAGCTGACCAGGGCCAGGAAGTTGATGATGAAGGTTGCCAGGACGACCTGGTAATAATAGCCCTTGAACCGCCAAATCACCTTCCAAAACCAAGCCTTGGGCAAATGGTATTCCGGCAGCTCCGAACGGTTGTCGGACACCATTTTGGGCTTGATGAACCAGCAATACCCCAAATACAGTTCGGACAGTTGCCCGTGCGTCAGTTCCTGCGCCAGGCCGTCCGTTTGGCGGATGTGGTAAACCCTGCCCTGCCCCGCCCCTTCTATATGCGTAACCACCGCCGCCTCTTCGTTGTGCAGGATTAAAACCAAAGGCACGGCCAGGGAGGGGATGTCGGCAAGGTCGCGTTTGGACAGGGTGTTTTCAAAGCCGTGGCTGCGCAATACCTCTTTTAGCGAGTAAAAATTGATGTTCAGTTTTTTATCGCGCGACACTTCCGCCGACAAAGCCGCTTCGGAAACCGGCGCACCCAGCAGCCGGGTGGTCAGGGCGATATGTTCTATGATGGATTTCATTAAAATTCCTTGACGTTCGGGCCGGATTATTCGGTTTCAGGCGGCCTTTGCGGCAAATCGGGCACGCCCGCCCACCTGGCCACCTGCGACTGCGCCACCAGATAGGCCAGGGCGGCATCGCGGAAATCGTTGCGGGCGGTGATGTTTTCCTGCTCTATGGAGGCGAGCTGGTTATAAGAATCCAGCACATCGGTCAGCGTTCGGCGGGCGACCTTGAACTGCAGCTCGTATGCCTTGACCACTTCCTTTTGCGCCACAATATGTTCCGCGCTGATATTGACCCGCCTTTCGCTTTGCGCCATATCGATTTCGGCGGTGCGGGTGCGTTCGTTTACCTCGCGCAAAATCTGGTCCAGCTTGGCATCGGCGGCCGTCAGGGTATGCTTGTTCTTATCCACGGTGTGGCGAGCCGCCTCGTCAAACAGATTCCACTGCAAATTGAGGTAGACCCGCTTGGTGTCGCGGCTCAAATAACTTTCCAAATTGACCGCGGGCAGGCGCGAGGCCTTGGAAACATCGAGTTCGTAACGCGTGCTTTCCCTTTCGGCCTTCTGTGCCAGATAAGAAGGATTGTTCCCGAGGTCTTCCTGGCGGAACTGCTGAATCAGGCTGGTGGTAGATTCCGCGCGGAAGGGGTCTTTCAAATCCTCGGGGCGCAGCGGCGTGCCAGTGTATTTGGACAACTCGCTCAAGGCCAGTTCCATGGTGCGGCGCAATTGGGCGATATTGGTCTGCACCTGCAGCTGGCCCGCGCGCGCCTCAATCAATTCCGAACGGCGGCCGGCATCATACTGCACCACCACCCCCAAATCCTTCAACAGCTTATTGTGCCGGTTAAGGCTTTGTTCGCTCACCAGCAGGGATTCGCGGGCGCGCAGGGCGCTCAGATAGAGTTTGCCTATAGTGTTGCCCAACTGGCTTTGGGTTTCGTAATATTTTTGCGCGTAATAGATTTCTTTTTGTTTGTCGCGCCTTATCCCCGCCTCTATACCGCCCCAGGCATACAGGTTCAGCGTACCCTTCAAACCCAGCCCGTTGCTCATATCGTCGCTGGATTTGGTGTTTTTCTGCATCAGCACCTGCGTCCCCGTTACCGACAAAACCGGATAGTGTCCGGCACGGGTGGCCTTGGTGGTGCTTTCCGCCGCCGCCCTATTGGCCTGTGCCTCCAGCAACAGGGGGTCGGCAACCAGCGCCTTGCGCAATATATCCTGCAATTCCTGGGCAGCGAGCGGCGGCGCGGAAAACAAAACCGCAACAGCCAATAATATTGCCTGTTGCGCCATTTTGCCGACTGTTTGAAAAAACTTTTGCATATTGCCCACACATCATCTTATCGGTTTCCCGAACCGCACCGCAGCCGTTTTCGGGGACGGGGGTGCGGAACACGGCGGATTGGCGCATCTCGCGACACCGGGCCGGCAACGCCGTATGGAAGCCGGGTTAATCCGCCTTTGCCCGCGAAAAACGGCATTATCGGATATTTCCCATCATACTGTAAAGAACAATGCCATTTGTTTTCCTGCGGTATGCCTTACGGTTGCGGGTAGGGATGCGGTTGGAGAAAGAGGCTGCTTTTCAGACGGCCCGGACCTGGAATTTCGCCGTATGCCCGGCATATCGGCTGCCTCACGGGCTGCGGCCGCCGATATGCGGAACTTAATTGTTTATCCGCATAAACCATTTAAGCATGGCAACTATTAATCGGAGTCGGCTTCTTTTTCGACTTGGACAAATTTCCGTCCGTTAAAGCGGTAGGACACGCGCTGCTGTTCTTGGAGCGTGCCATCTTTAACGGCGGGGTGGTCCAGGGTGTGCGTTGCGGCATCGTAGTGGAAATAGCCGCGCCCGCCCGGCTCGTTGCCCGAAGTAAAGTGGTATTCATACGCCACGGCTGCGGAAGGCGCGCCAAAGTCGAACAATTTCAACGGCACATTTCGGGCGCAGCAATTTCCGCCAATATTTAAACGAAGGAATAAAACGTGAAATATACCGCCCTGTTCGCGCTTGCGGCCTTATCCCTGTCAGCCTGTGCGGGAAAACAGGCTGCTTCGGCAAAACCGGCCGTTTATCCGTTCCGGGTCGTCCTTTTGCAATCTGTGCCGCACACCGACACCGATATGCGGCGGGTTTCTTTTGGGTCTACTGAAATCAATCCAACCAGCAAACAACTGATGGCCGCAAGAGCCTTTGAAGGCAACGGAAATTTCCCTTTGGAAAGCGAATGGGACGGAAGCTTCAAACCGTATGAAGCCATAACCCAGCATTCACCTTCAGACAAAGTGCGCCTGAATCTGCATGTTTTCTATAAAGAAAAAACCTACATTCAAGACTGCGATGTGGCACTCACTGCCAATACCATGACCAGCATAAAAGTGGTGTTTGATGCCGCCGACAAACTGCGCTGCGAGATTGTTAAGTAACTTTCTTCGGTGGAAACAACAGATTGGCGATTCACACAATCAACGTATCCTTAAACACATCCACCGCCGGTTTTGCCCCATGATGCTCCACTTTATTGCGCCATTTGCTGCCCAAATGGTAAAAGCGCAGGCTGTCGCATGCAGGGTCGTAGGTTTCCAGCAGTTTGTTTTTCAGCACAACCCATTGGTCGGGCGTAACATCGCATTCAAACACCGAATATTGCGCCCGCACACCGTAATCTAAGCAATGTTTGGCGATACGGCGCAATCTTGCCTGCCCGTTTGGGTCGTCAAAAGAAATATCGTAAGTAATCAGCATTAACATGGCTTATCTCATCAAAAACGGCGGATATTCCGCCAAATCTCCGCGTAAATGGCG
>JAUMUU010000177.1 GCA_030530545.1 Neisseria sp.
GGCGGCTGTGTGTTGAAACAATAAGGACACTTTGGCCGTCTCTAAGGCGGGCAGTGTGAGTGCATCCGGTCCGGATGGGGCGGATGGGGTGAGAATTCCCCTGCGGTCGGCAAAGTATCCGTCCAAGGCACAGAGCGGCCCCTCCAATCCTTCCGTCTGTATTTCCTCGCACCCCGAAATTACGGCCACAGCTTCGGGTATGTCCGGAAAGGTCAGCAGAAAAGTTCCGTTGCCATTAGGTGTTAATTTATAAGGGTATGATAACATTATGTAATATTCCTTTTTAAGTTAAGAAGGGCCCTTGCGCGTTTGTCTGTTCAGCCCTGCTGCCACTCGCGGCAGATTTTCAGCAGGGCCTGGGTTTTGCTGCCGCCCGCCTTTTCAATCGCGGCCAAGATGATGTCTATGTCCTGCGCCCTGCCCTTGACGGCGAACTGTTTGTATTCGCCGCTGTTTAATTTGGCCTGGTTGATGGCCGTTGCGGTTTTGGCGTAGCGTTTTTTGGCTTCGGGGCTGATGTCGTTCATGGGGTTCTCCTTGCAAAGGTTTTAAAGGGGTGGTAAATTGGGCGGCACCGGATGGATGACGAAAGGGGCGCGGTGTTCTGCCACCCCTTGTTTAAACTACTTATTTATTAGTAAGCGTAGGAACTAGCTAACAAAATAATCAAGCAAAAAACAAACTTCGTCATTTTCGTACTGCCTTTCCATCCAGACTTAACTTGCCCCGATTGGTTGCCGCCTTTCGGGGCTAAGTGCTTTCTGAATGGTTTTATTTTAGTTTAGACTAAAATAAAAGTCAAGCCTTCCCCTGTATTTTTTCTTCCCACCCGCCCCTGTGGCGGGCTTTTTTTTGCCCTTACTGCACGGCGGCAGGGGGTAGGTGTGGGCGGTCGGGGGTTTAATGGGGGGTGTTTTTGTTATGGAGTTTGTATGGCTATTGTTACGCTGACGGCCGGACACGGCCGTAACGACCCGGGTGCGGTGAACGGGGATGTGCGGGAGGCGGATGTCGCCACGGAGATGCGGGATATTGCCGCGCATATTCTGCGGCAGGATTACGGCCTGACGGTGAGGACGGACGGTGTGCGCGGGGAGAATCTGCCGCTGGCGGACGCGCTGAAGTTGTTGGACGGCAAGGTGTTTGCGGTGGAAATCCATTGCAACGCGTCCGCCGACAAGTCCGCCGGCGGGGTTGAAGCCTTGGCCGACATCCGCCACAAGGGGGCTTGTCAAAGGCTGTGCGCGGCGGTATCGGCCGTTACGGGCTGGAAGGTGCGCGGCCGGGACGGGGGTTGGAAGCCCGATTCCGCCGGGCAGCACCGCCGTTTGGCTTATGCGCGCGCGGGCGGGATTGTGTTGGAGGCCTTCTTTATCAGCAATGATGCGGAGCTGGCCTTGTATAGGGAAAGGAAGTGGCCTATATGCCGCGCTTTGGCGGCGGCCATTGCCAAGGAGGCGGGTTATGTTGGGTGATATTGTCCGCAATCCGGCCACGGGCAGGGTTTCGCACTCCAAGCTGTGGGCAAATATCGCCTGTGCGGCGGGAACAGTTAAGTTTGTGATGCTGCCCGACCCGTCGCCTGAGGTTTGGGCGGTGTATTTGGGTATGGTCGGCGGTTATGCGGTGGCCAGGTCTTTGGTGAGTGTAAAACGGCAGGAGGTGGAGCGTGATGCCGAATAGGTTGGTATCGGGCGTGCTGTCGGCCGCGCTGTCGGCCGCCGTTTTGGCCGCTGCGGGTTATAGGTCGGCTTATGCGGACCAGAAGGCGCAAATCGCCAGGCTGCAGGCGGATTATGCGGCCGCGCGTTTGAAGGCGGAGGGTGAGTTTGCCGCCGCGCTGGCCGCCGCGCGGGAGCAGGAAAGGCGGCAGGCGGCCAAAACGCAGGCCGTGGGTTTGGATTTGGAACAGGCCAGGCGGGAAGTGGTCCGCCTGAAACGGGAAAGGCTGGGGGAAATCGATGATGTGTTCAAACGGGATGGCGGCCGTGCCGATGATGGTTGCCTTGGTGCTGACGGGCTGCGGTTCTACAAACGCGCCCTCGGCTACGGCGGTTAGGACGGTTGCCGTGCCGGTGATGCCCGCGCCGCCGCCCGCGCTGCTTGTGCCGCCGCAAAGGCCCGCGCCGCCGCAAGACGGTTCTGTGGGCAGTCTGTTGCGGCACGCGGCGGAATATGGGGCGTATGCGGCGGAGCTGGAAAGGCAGAATGCGGCTTGGCGCGAGTGGGCGGGGGACGGGCGATGACTGCTTATCGGGAGTTGGTGCAGCGTACTTTGGCCGCCCATCATGCGGATATGGAGTTGGGTTTGTCGCGGGCGCGGGAGAACGAGGCTTTTATCCATCAGGTGGCGGCCAGGCTGGATGCGGCGCGTCTGTCTTACCGTGTCGGTATGGACAGGCGGTTTAATGTGTCTTTCAGTATGGATTCGGATGTGAGGCAGGCGGTTTTTGCCGCCCTGTCGCCCTATTACGAGTTGTTTGATGCGCCGCAGTGTCTGTTTGTGAGCCTGCCGCGCGACCCCGCCGTCCAGTGCCGTGTGGTTTATGACGGTACGGAGGCCGATTATGGACTTTGAGTTTGGCTTTAAGACGCTGTGGGGGGTGGCGGTGGCGGCGTTTTGGTTTTGGATGA
>JAUMUU010000178.1 GCA_030530545.1 Neisseria sp.
AGGATCGGATGGGCGGGTATAAAAAAACCGCATCGTGCGGATGCGGTTTTTTGCGGTGAGTGAAGCCTTATTCGGCGGCGGCGGCCGCAACGACGACGGTAATTTTTGCCACGGCATCACTGTGCAGGGCGACTTCTACCTCGTATTCGCCTACGGCCTTGAACGGGCCTTCGGGCAGGCGGACATTGGATTTTACGGCTTCTATGCCGGCTGCAACGATGGCGGCGGCAATGTCGGCATTGGTTACCGAACCGAACAGGCGGCCGTCCACGCCGGCTATTTTCGCGATGGTAACGTATTGGCAGTCCAGTTTATCCTTACGTGCCAGGGCATCGGCCAGTATTTCGGCCTGACGCGCTTCCAATTCGGCGCGGCGCGCTTCGAATTCGGCCTTGTTGGCTTCGGTCGCGCGTTTTGCCTTGCCTTGCGGAATCAGGAAGTTGCGGGCATAGCCGTTTTTGACGTTTACGATGTCGCCCAGATTGCCCAAGCCGCCTATTCTTTCCAACAGGATAATCTGCATAATCTGTACTCCTTAATTATTTGTGCTGGTCGGTGTAGGGCAGCAGTGCCAAAAAGCGGGCGCGTTTGACGGCGGTGGCCAGTTGGCGTTGGTAATGCGCTTTGGTGCCGGTGATGCGCGCGGGGATGATTTTGCCGTTTTCGGTGATGAAGTCTTTCAGCAAATCTACTTGTTTGTAATCCACTTCTTGGATTTTTTCAGCCGTGAAACGGCAGAATTTCCTACGTTTGAATGTTTGACGGGCCATGTCGTTTTAACCTTTATATTCTTGAATGTTTCGGATACGCAGCATCGGATAGGGCGAGCGTTGGCTTTTTTGTGCCAGAAAGCCGCTGACGGTAACCATTTGGTTGCCCCGATGTTGCCAGACTGCTGCTTCCTTACCTATGATTTTGGCCGGGAGGTCGAATTTGACCAGGCATCTGCCGCCGTTTTCCTCCTGCCAGGATTCGTGTTTCAGGGTAACGTCCAACACGGGTATGCCTGCGGGGGTGTAGCGGATCGCGCCTTGCGGCAGCAGTAGGGCGGTAAGGGTGAACAGGTTGTCCAATCAGGCTTCTGCCGCCGTTTCCTGCTGGCCGCCGGCCAGCAGGTTTTTCGATTTTTCCTCTTTCATCATGGGGGAAGCCTCGGTAACGGCGTGTTTGGTTTGGATGGTCAGGTGGCGCAGGATGGCATCGTTGAAACGGAAGCCGGTTTCCAGTTCTTCTATGACGGCCGGCGTGGTTTCTATGTTCATCAGGATGTAGTGCGCTTTGTGGATTTTGTTGATGGGGTAGGCCAGTTGGCGGCGGCCCCAGTCTTCCAAACGGTGGATTTTGCCGTTGTTGTCGGTTATCAGTGCTTTGTAGCGTTCAACCATGGCGGGCACTTGCTCGCTTTGATCGGGGTGAACGATAAACACGATCTCGTAATGACGCATGTTATCTCCTTACGGTTTAAAGGCAGCCTGCCGCCATGCGGGCGCGGCAGGCAAGGTTGCAAAACATCGAATTATAGCCCTAAGGGGCAGGGGGTGCAAGTCCTAAGGTGAGGCCGGTTTTTTTGCCCGTTTGCGGCAGTCTATTTCGATGTCGGCGGAGACGCGGCAGCAGCAGGCCAGGATTTCGCCCGGGGCGATAAAGGCCAGGGGCGGGCTGTCGTAGGTGATGCGGCCGGTTATGATTTTGACGCGGCAGGAACCGCAATAGCCGCTGCGGCATTGGTATTCGATTTGGTGGCCGGTGCGCTCCAAGCCCTCCAGCAGGGTTTCGCCCTCTTTGAGTTCGAAGGTTTGGTCCTGTGTGCTGATGCGGGGCATGTGTTTATAGTTCGAAGTCGCCCAAGTCGTCCGCGCTGACTTCGGAATCAATCTGGCCGATGAGGTAGGATGAGATTTCCACTTCCTGCGGTGCGACTTGTACGTTGTCGGACGACAGCCAGGCGTTAATCCACGGGATGGGGTTTTGCGAGGATGCGGGGAAGGCGGCTTCCAGGCCGACCGCAATCATGCGGTGGTTGGTGATGTATTCTACATATTGGCACAGGATGTCTTTGTTCAGGCCTATCATGCTGCCGTCTTTAAACAGGTATTCTGCCCATTCTTTTTCCTGTTCGGCGGCTTTTTTGAAGAGTTTGAAGCTCTCGTCCTGCAGTTCCAGGGCGATTTGTGCCATTTCGGGGTCGTCCGCGCCGGCGCGCATGAGGTTGAGCATATGCTGGGTGCTGGTGAGGTGCAGGGCTTCGTCGCGGGCTATGAGTTTGATGATTTTGGCGTTGCCTTCCATGAGTTCGCGTTCGGCAAAGGCAAACGAGCAGGCGAAGGAGACGTAAAAGCGTATGGCTTCCAATACATTGACGCACATCAGGCAGAGGTAGAGTTTTTTCTTTAGTTCGTGCAGGTTTACCGTTATGGTTTTGCCGTTTATGCGGTGTTCGCCCTGGCCCAGGAGGTTGTAGTATTGGGTGTATTCGATTAGGTCGTCATAGTAGCAGGCTATGTCTTGGGCGCGGGCGATGATGTATTTGTTTTGTACGATGTCGTCGAATACTACGGACGGGTCGTTTACGATGTTGCGTATGATGTGGGTGTAGCTGCGCGAGTG
>JAUMUU010000052.1:0-9513 GCA_030530545.1 Neisseria sp.
GGGAAGGTAATTTGTGTGCCTTTCTTCCTGGCCGCAGGTATGATTTCGGCAAGGCCGATTTGGCCGTGCGCCGCAAGGATGGGAACTATAGCAAACATACTTAACTTCAAATACGGAATATCGTCAAATTACGGCCTTCCCGCGCAGGCGGGAATCCATCGTAAAACCTAAGAAACCTTGATTTAAAAAACAGTTTCTGAATTTCAAAAATGGATTCCCGCCTGCGCGGGAAGGCCGGCAACCGATAAGTCTCGTATCGAAAATAAAGTAATTTAGCTATATTCTTTGCTGGCGGCTGCCTACCGCGACCCGCAAAGCGGTAAAACCGTGCGTTTGAACCTCCGTTAGGGTGGAGCGTTGTGAAAACGGTATTGTGCGGCGGGCGGGTTTTTTCCGCCTTAATTCCCCTTCCCTTATACGGGCGGGGTTTTGGCCATTAAGGAACTATGATGAATAGCGAGCCTATATTCCGAACCACTTGTCCGAGTTGCGGCGCGCCCGTGGGTGCGCTTTCCGCCACTTCGGTTACGCTGGTATGCGCTTATTGCAACAGTATGCTGGTGCGCGAGGATGACGGTGTGGTCGATAAGGGCCGCGATTCGGCCTTGATTGAGGATTTCAGCCCGCTGCAGGTCGGGGTGCAGGGGGAATACGGGGGCAATGGGTTTACGCTGGCCGGACGCGTGCAGATGCATTATGACGCGGGCGTGTGGAACGAGTGGTATCTTTTGTTTGACGACGGCGGCACGGGCTGGCTGTCGGAGGCGGGCGATATTTATGTGCTGACCAGGCCCGATGCCGGCCTGCCCGCCGATCTGCCCGATTTTGCCGATATACGCGCCGGGTTTTCGACCCTGGATTATCAAAAACGCCGCTTTATCGCCTCGGATGTGCGCGAGGTAACGATGAGGCGGGCGGCGGCGCAGGGCGAGCTGCCGTTTGAGTTCAGGCGCGATTTGAACAGCCGCGTGGCCGACTGGCGGTGTGAAAATGTCTTTATCACGCTGGATTACGGTTCGGGCGGCACGCCGGAGGTGTTTGCGGGCGCGGCGGTCAGGCTGGATAATCTGAAGTTGCAAAATCTGCGCGGGGAGGATGAGATTTTGCAAAGCGCGGGCCGTCTGAAAGGGACGCGCAAATCGGAAAACTGCCCCCGTTGCGGTTCGCCCGTTCATTGGATAGACGGTTTGGCCGACAATATCCTGTGTCCGAGCTGCGGCAGCGATTTGGCGGCCGAGGAGGGCAAAATCAGGCTGATAGAGGCCGATGCCATGCGTGCCGCCCAACAGCAGGCACTCACGCTGCCGGTGGGCAGCGCGGGCACTTTGTTCAACCGCCCTTATACCGTGATAGGCGCGGTGTTGAAGGAGGAAATAGACGCGCAGGATGCCTTTGATTTGATGTATGCGCTGCGCCCGCCCAAGGGCATAGTGCCGGAGAGCCGTTGGTTTGAGTATTTGCTGTATAACCCGGAAAAGGGGTTTTTGTGGCTGGTGCAGGCCGAAGATGGCTGGAGCGTGTCGCGCACGCTGGAGGACTGGCCGCGCTTGGACAGGAACGGCCACCCTCAGGGCTGCCGTCATTTGTACAGTTACGGGGGGCGCGTGGGTTATGCGGTGGGGGCGTTTTATTGGCATATCCGCCACCGCGATTTGAATTATTACAATGATTATGCCGACGGGCGCAATAAGTTGTGTTGCGAATTGTCGCGGCAGGAAATGGCCTGGAGCAGGAGCGAGCCGGTCAGCTATAAGGTGGTCGCACAGGGCTTCGGCCTGCAGCAGGGCGGCGGCTATATGACGGATGGCGGGGTGGAACTAGAACCCGCGTCCGGCGGAATGATTTTGGTTATGTGCCTGATTATGTTGATTTTAAATCTTCCTGCCTTGGCTATGCCGGGCTTTGATGCCGGCTATTCGGCCGTGGTGGTCGGGGGGGCTTGCTGGCTGATGTACAAGCTGGGGCACGGCGGCAGCGAATCGCTTGCGGCCACGCGCGCGGGTTTTTTCGCCGTGTCGTTGATGATTATTGTTGTCGCCAGCCTGCTGCATTACGGCGCGTACGGCGGCACGGCGGCATCGGGCAGCCGCAACCACTCCGGCATCACGGGCGTGGGCGGCCTGGGCGGCGGTTACAGCGGGGGGCATAAGTGAACCGCGCCCCGGGCAGCCACGGCCTGCTCGACCTTTACGGCTGCAACCCGGCCGTATTGCGCGACCAGGGCGTTTTGCAGGCCGTTTTGCAAAAGGCCGCGCAGGCCGCGCGGGCAACCGTGTTGGAGGGCCGCTTCCATACCTTCGGCGGCGAAGGCGGCGTAACCGGCGTTTTGCTGCTGGCCGAATCGCACATCAGCATACACACCTGGCCCGAATACCGTTTTGCCGCCGCAGATATTTTCTTATGCGGCCAAATGCCCATGGAAAACGCCCGCCGCATCATAGAACAGGCACTGCAGGCGCGCGATGCGTCGTGGCGGCTTGTTGCGCGGGGAAGGCCGCCTGAAAAAGCACAAAACCGTTTTCAGGCGGAATTTTAAAGCGGGTGCTGCTATTCGAACTGATACTTCAAACTCAAATAATAAGCGCGGCCGCGTTCGTTGTAGGTCCGTGCCGTACCGTTGGTCCGTTTGACCGTCTTATCGCCTATATTGGTAACGCCCAAACGCGCATTTAAGCGGTCCTTATAATTATAGCCGACAGACGCATTCCAAATACCGTAACTGCCCAACTGATACTGCCGCACCACACTCTCCCCGGTCAGGCGGTTCACATCGCCCCAAATCACCGGGCGCGACTTGGTCAGCTGGCGGCCGTAATAAGTAAAGCCCACATTCGCATCCCAAGCGGGGCTGATCTGCCAGTTGGCCGTACTGTTTACCGTATAGCGCGGCACTATAGTCAGCGGGTTGCCCGTATCCTTGTTCACATTGCGGCGCATATAAGTGAAATTCGTATTCCAGGTCAGGCGGCCGGTAATGAGGGGCAGCGTCATATTGCCCTCAAAACCCTCGACCACCGCACGTTTGGCATTGCCCCAACGGTAAATAGTGGTAGTCCTATAGATGCGGGACGGGTCCAAAGTACCGTCGCCGTTGCGGTCAAACCAACCGTTGTTCCAAGGGTCGGGCCAGTTTTCCGCGCGCACATTGGCATTGAGTACATCATTGGGCATATAGGCCGTACCGTCAAACTGCCCCTCGGCGACAATCTTATTGCGGTAATCATTGTGGAAATACGCCAGCGACAACAAATACCCCCTGTTGCGGTATTCCACGCCGATTTCCTTATTCACACTCGTTTCCGGCTTCAAATGCTCATTGCCCCGGAAATAACACGAACGCCCCCAGGTCGGATTGGCCGCATCATTGGCCGTAGGCGAAGCAATACTGTTGTTTTCGTCCAAAGGGCAGCCGCGCAGCCCGCTGGCCGTCAGATAATTGGGTTGGATTTGATAGAGGTTGGGCGTTTTATAGGCGCGCGCGATACCGCCCTTCACCCGCCAATTACCGTTGAAACTGTGCGAAAAATTCAGAGACGGACTCCAATTGCCGCCCGACTTGTTACTGTAATCATAACGCAGGCCCGGGGTCAGGAAGGTCGAACCGCCGTTTAAAGCAATATTGTCCTCGGCGAATACCGCCCACGAATTTTGACTGATTTTGCCGCTGCGGCCGCTGTCGGACAAACCGTCTATCATACCGAAATTCAACTCCGACATAGATTGCGACATAGAACTCGGGTCGTCCAGCGCGGTGCGCGCGGCCTCCAGCCCCAAAGTGGCGGTGTGGTCCATACCGGCCGCTTTGAAGGGGACATAAAACTCACTGGACAGGCGGGTATTTTTCAAAACCGAATCAGTAAAGCCCGTCAGGCTGCGGTAACTGCCCTCCGAGCTGGCAAACAGACTTTCGGGCAGGCGGCTGTTCACCGTCTGCTCATACATGATATAACTCTTATTGCTGCCCCAATCCCACTTGCCGTTATAAGTCAGCGCGTAATTTTGGCGGTAAAGGCGGGCAGTTTCCACGTTGCCCTGCGCCAGCGCGGCGGTAATGACGCGGGTATTGACATTATTGGTGGTAAAGCCCCCGCCGCTGCTGGTTTGGGTATCGCCGTTGTAAATATTGCCCTGGCGGCTGTATGAAGCGTCCAAGCTCAAATTATGGTCGGGCGCGATGTTCCACGACAGCCGTCCGGCGATGTCCTTGTTGCGTACGCCCTCGCGGCCGGCGTTGTACCAGTTGCCGTTGATGTCTTCATTCAAATCCAGCGCGTCCGCATCGGTTTTGTTCATACCGCCATATACGTGCATCCCCAGCACACCGGGAATCAGAGGCCCGCTTACGCCGAAATTCACACGCCGGCTGGAGCCCTCGCTGTTGTCTTTGGGCAGGTTGAAATAAGAGCTGATGCTGGCGCGCCACGAATCCGAAACCGGCTTGGTGCGGATATTGACCACCCCGCCCATCGCGCCCGAACCGTAACGGGCGGCGGCCGGCCCCCTGATGACCTCTATAGACTCGATTTCGTCCGGCGGCACCCAACTGCTGTCGCCGCGCGTATTGCGGTCGCCGTTGCGGCTGTAGCGTTCGGCATTGCGCGAAGTAACGGGTTTGCCGTCTATCAGAATCAAAGTGTTTTCCGGCCCCATGGAACGCAGGTCGATTTGGCGTTTGTTACCCCTGCTGCCTGACGGGGAATTGGAACTGAAATTAACTCCGGGCATGGTGCGGACGATTTCGGAAACATCGTTGGTTATCGGCTGGCGGTTCAAATCCTGGCTGCTGATGAGTGAGTAGCCCAACTGCTGTTTGGCCTGCCTCTCCGCCGTAACGGTAACTTCCTCCAATTCCGAAGAAAGGGGCTCGTCCGTTTCGGAGGCGGCGGCGGTTTCGGCATCTGCGCAGGCCAGCCCCGAGGCCAGCAGCGCGCTTAACAGAGTAAGGCGTAAAGGTTGTTGTTTGTGCATGATTTTTTAGATTTAAAAAGAATTGCAGATATGGCGGGGTATGCCTGTGCGGCATACGGCCATCATTATAGAAATGTTTGCCATTGTGGTTTATAGTAAAGAAGGATTAAGACTAAAGGCTTTTTGTATGATTGGGTAAAGCAAAAGCGGCCGGATTTTTTGTTTGCCATATATGGCGGATTAAAATTGCAAGGCTAAGGCCTTGGCGCGCCTTGCCGTACTATCCGTACCGTCTGCTGCCCGCCGCCTTGTCTCATTTTTATTTTAATCCACTATAATATTACCGTTTTGCCGCAAAATTGTTTACAATCTTACGTTGATTTCCGCCCGCCTGCGGCAGCCGCCGGCGCGGGCGCAAAACCGCATATTCCCCGTTTCCCCCTTTTTTTCGCATTCAGGAGCAAAACCATGTCCGTTGAAAACGTTGTCCGACTGATAGAAGAACACGAAGCCCGCTTTGTCGATTTGCGCTTCACCGACACCAAGGGCAAGCAGCACCACTTCACCGTCCCCGCCCGTGTTGTATTGGACGACCCCGAAGAGTGGTTTGAAAACGGCCAGGCCTTTGACGGCTCGTCCATAGGCGGCTGGAAGGGCATACAGGCTTCCGACATGCAGTTGCGCCCCGACCCGTCCACCGCCTTCATAGATCCCTTTTTCGATGATGTTACCGTCGTATTGATTTGCGATGTCATAGACCCCGCCAACGGCCAGGGTTACGACCGCGACCCGCGTTCCATAGCACGCCGCGCCGAAGCCTACCTCAAATCCTCGGGCATAGGCGATGCCGCCTACTTCGGCCCCGAGCCCGAGTTTTTCGTCTTTGACGGCATAGAATTTGAAACCGCCATGCACAAAACCCGCTACGAAATCACCTCCGAGGGCGGCGCATGGGCCAGCGGCCTGCATCTGGACGGCCAGAACACCGGCCACCGCGCGGGCGTGAAAGGCGGCTACGCGCCCGTCGCCCCCGTGGACGCGGGGCAGGATTTGCGTTCGGCCATGGTGAACATCTTGGAAGAAATCGGCATAGAAGTCGAAGTCCACCACGGCGAAGTCGGCACGGGCAGCCAGATGGAAATCGGTACAAAATTCAATACCCTGGTCAAACGCGCCGACCAAACCCAAGACATGAAATACGTTATTTTGAACACCGCGCACAACTTCGGCAAAACCGCCACCTTCATGCCCAAACCCATCATGGGCGACAACGGCAGCGGTATGCACGTCCACCAATCCATCTGGAAAGACGGTCAAAACCTGTTCGCCGGCGACGGCTATGCCGGCTTGAGCGACACCGCGCTCTACTACATCGGCGGCATCATCAAACACGCCAAAGCCCTGAACGCGATTACCAATCCGTCCACCAACTCCTACAAACGCCTCGTGCCGCATTTTGAAGCACCGACCAAACTGGCCTATTCCGCCAAAAACCGCTCGGCCTCCATCCGCATCCCGTTTGTAAACAGCGTGAAAGCCCGCCGCATCGAAGCCCGCTTTCCCGACCCGACCGCCAACCCCTACCTGGCCTTTGCCGCCCTGCTGATGGCCGGTTTGGATGGCATCCAAAACAAAATCCATCCGGGCGACCCCGCCAGCAAAAACCTCTACGACCTGCCGCCCGAAGAAGACGCGCAAGTGCCCACCGTCTGCGCCTCTTTGGAAGAAGCTCTCGCCGCCCTCAAAGCCGACCACGAATTTTTGCTGCGCGGCGGCGTGTTCAGCCAAGACTGGATAGACAGTTACATCGCGTTTAAGGAAGAAGACGTGCGCCGCCTGCGTATGGCGCCGCATCCTTTGGAATTTGAAATGTATTATAGTTTGTGATGCCCTAGAGGCTGCAATCCCTGACACCCGCCGGGCTTAACCTGGGCGGGTGCTTTTGTTATGATAGGAGGCCAAGGTTTGTTTGGAAAACCATGCAGCCCAAGCCTATGCGGCATTTTATAGCGGATTAAAATTGCAAGGCTAAGCCGTTGCCAACGTCTTTATGTACCATCCGTACACGGCTCTCGTTGCCGATTTGTACTATTTTTATTTTAATCCGTTGTATGGCTGGTTCGAACCGCAATGCCGCTATGGCGTTTGCCGCCCATATCAACAAAGGAAGCATCATGTCCCCCAAATCCGCCGCGCTGCCTGCCGCCATCGCCCTGTTGTTGGGCGCATGCGGCGAAAAAGAAGCCGCCCCTCCGCCGGCATTGGCCTGCGCCGACCCGGCAGTCGTACAAAATATCCGCAACAGCCTGCAACAGACGGTCAGGGAGCAGGCGCGCGCCTTTGCGGTTCAAGATGTCCGTCAGTTTGTCGATGCCGACAAGGTGGTTGCCGCCACTGTTTCCCTGAATATAGCCCTGGAAAACCCGGCGCAGGACGGGGGAACGCATCCTTATTGCCGTGCCGATTTGAGCATAGGCATCCCCGAACCCTATCTGAAAACCGCCGAAGCCAATACTCCGCTGCTGTATGCCGAAACGACTTTGGACCAGTTCATACGCCAGCGCACGCAAAACGGCAGCCTGCGTTACCTAGGTCGCGGCATATTCGCCCAAAGTCTGAAATATATCCCCGAGAGAAGGGCGGACGGCGGCTTGGACATCCGTTATACCGACAACAGCCTGTCTGTAACCGCCGACACTCTGACCGCCGTCCTGCTGCCTTACGGTGTGAAAAGCCTGTTGATGATAGACGGTAAGGCGGTCAGCCTGGAGGATGCGTTGAAACGTTTGAACGGCGGCGCAGAACCCGAGGAGGAGGCCGCATCAGAAGTCCCGGCCTCCCAGCCGGCGCAAACGCCCGCCTCCGCCGAGGAGGTGAAAGAGGGACAGGCCGCCAGTACCCCCGAGGCGGAGGGCAAACGCAAGGATAAAGAAGCGGCGGGCGATGAGAGGGAAGAAAAACAGGATAAGGGGGATAAGGACAAATCGGATGAGGAGGAAAAACCGGGGAAAAAAGAAGGGAAAGAAGAAAAGGCTTCGGATGCCAAAGCGGAAAAAGCCGAATCGGAGGTTTCCGATGCCGATTTGTCGCAAAGCCGTGCCGACAACCGTGCCGCCAACCGGGAGATTGCGGAATTATGGCGCGGTTTGGACAAAACCGTTCAGGAGGGGCTGGTGGACGAGCAAAGTGCCTGGATTAAGAAAAAGACGGCCGATTGCCGCAAGGCCGCAGCCAAGGGCAAGAATGAGGCGGACGCGGAATACCGCAGGCTGGAATGCGATACCCGTAAAACCCGCGAACGCATTCTGTATCTGCATGATTATACGATTTGACTTCCGCCCGGGCGGGGCCGCCGTATTGTTTGCGGGTTTGCCCCCGGGTTTGCGTTATTTGAATGTGCCTGCGGCCGTTGCTTTGCGGCTGTATTCTTTTTCCCGCGCTTCCACCGGCAAAGGCGGGTTGGTCATGAATATCCGCCAGTATGCCGGAATATAAAGGAGGAATGCCGCCGACAGCAGCAGCGCGGGCAGGTACATGACCGTCCAGGCGTAGTCCCAGCCCAGCGGCACGCCCAAGCAGCGGCTGAATGCGGCCAGTGCAATCAGGAAAAGTGAGAGGCGGCTGCTTGGCGGATAATGCAGTTTCAAGCTGCTGTGCACCGCGCCCGCAATGCTGAATACCTGCATCAGCATGGCCAGATAGCCGCCCAACATGGCCAGGTGGAAGCCGGCCGCCGCAGATGTGCCCGCCAATAGGGATGCGCCCTGCCAGATATAGCCCGCGCCCAAGGCCGCCAGCATTAGGTAATACCATCTGACGTAATATTGTTTCAGCAGTACGGGGTAATGCCATTCTCTCAGCCGCCCCAATACGGCCAGTCCCGCCGCCGCCGCCAGCCAGCCCGATACCGCCGCATCGCCCGACCAGGTTTGCACCGCGACAAAGGCATAGAGGAAGCAGGCCGCCAGGTTGCGGTAAAACGGGTTGGGTACGAATATGCAGCCGCTATAAGCCGTTCCTTCCAATGCCTTCTGTCCCAAGGCTTTGCCTATGCGGAAGGCTATCAGCACTATGCCCACCGCAAACAGGTGCGCCGTCTGTTTCAGCCAAAATAAATCGGGTTTGGCCGCAAATACGGCCGTGGCCGCCGCAATGGCCAGTACCGCCAGTATTACGCCGTTGTGGCCGCCGTCGCGCGCCTTCCATGCGGCATGGGCGGTGAATCCCGCCAAATACAGCCAAAACGGTATCATCGCCGCCGCCGCCAGCGGCAGGGAAAAACAGGCCGATATCCAGGCCGCCAGCCATAAGGCCAGGGTTGCCAGTGTGTGCCGCGCCAGGTCGGCCGTGTAATGTGTCCATTCCGGTACGGCGGTAAACAAGAAGCCGGCAAATGCCGCCCCGCCCGTCAGTTGTAAAAAGGCAAAGGCGTGCCACAGGGGCGGGGCCGTGTCCAAAGGGTAAAAACCCAAGGCCGCCGCCGCCCAGGCGCAGGCCGCAGGAACTGCCGATATTGCGCCCAATAGGAAGTACAGGCGGAAAGGGTAGGGTAGGAAGGTGGCAAGCTGCCGGCGGCTGTCGGCGGGGTTGTGTTTGGTATGCGGC
>JAUMUU010000052.1:9613-12855 GCA_030530545.1 Neisseria sp.
TGCGGCATCGGTTTTCCCTTTCGGTTTGAGGTTTGGTTTTCTGCGGCGGCAGCCTTTGCATCGGGAAATAGGGGCAAAAAGGCCGTCTGAAATGAAAAAAAACCGTTTCAGACGGCCTTTTGCCGTATTTTAACGCAGGTTTGAAACATACCGGCCTAATAACCCAAACGCTGGCAGATGGTGGAAACCAAACCGGCCTGGTTTAACGTATAAAAATGCAAACCCGGCGCACCCTCCTGCAGCAGGCGGGCGCACATTTCCGTTACCACGTCCAAGGCCAGGGACTTGATGGATGCGGTGTCATCGGCATAGGACTGCAGCTTGAGGCGCAGCCAGCGGGGGATTTCCGCCCCGCAGGTATCGGAAAAGCGGGCGAGTTTGGCGAAACTGGCAATAGGCATGATGCCCGGCACAATCGGAATATCGGCTCCCATGCCGCGCACATCGTCCACGAAGCGGAAATAGGCGTCGGCATTGTAAAAATACTGGGTGATGGCCGAATCCGCGCCGGCTTTGGCCTTACGCACAAAATTAATCAGGTCGTCCTCCGCACTGCGCGCCTGAGGGTGGTATTCGGGGTAGGCGGCGATTTCGATATGGAACCGGCTGCCGTATTCCTCCTTAATCAGCCCGACCAATTCGCTGGCATAACGCAGGCCGCTGCCGCCCGCGCCCATGCCCGAGGGGATATCGCCGCGCAAAGCGACAATATGCCTCACACCCATATCGAGATAAGTATCGAGCAGGCTTTTCACTTCGCCGGCCTCCATACCTATACAGGGCAGGTGGGGGGCGGCAGGCGTACCCTCGGCCAGAATATCGGCTATAGTCTGCAAAGTACCGTCCCGCGTAGAGCCGCCCGCACCCGAGGTACAGGAAAAAAACTCGGGCGAAAACTGGCGCAGCTGCTTGCGGGTAATGACCTGCTTGGCGCGGCCTTCGGGAGTGCGGGTGGGGAAAAATTCAAAACTCAGGGTTTTTTGGGGGGAAGGCATACAATTATCCTTGGCGTGGCCGGGTGGTTTCAAAACGGACGATTATATAACCATCGCCGATTAAATTCGAACCTGTGCCGGCCTTATACCTTTTCGCATAAGGATAGGGCTTACGGTTATTTGGCCCGTGCGTGCGGCACATATAAAATCGCAAAATTTTGCCCGGAAGGCAAAAGGGCGGCCAAAGGCAAAGTCCCGGCCGCCCCGCACAATACAAATAAACACGGAATAATCATGACGCACACACATCCGCCCGCAAAGGCCTGGCAGGTTATCGCCGCCGCCTCACTGATTCTGCTGATTACCATAGGCATGCGTATGTCGCTGGGGCTGTTTATGGAGCCCGTGGTCAATACGACCGAATTAAGTATCAGGCAATACAGCATGGTGGTGGCCGTATTCCAATTGGTATGGGGGGTGGCGCAACCCATATCCGGCGCTTTGGCCGACCGCTATGGCGCAGGCAGGGTATTGTCAGGCGGCGCACTGCTGCTGGCGGCCTCCTGCCTGTCAGTGCCCTTGCTGCCCACGGTATGGGGAATGTTGCTGACCATAGGCCTGCTGATGGCCTTGGGTACGGGGGCGGGCGGCTTCTCCATCATCATGAGCCAAGTGGCGGCCAACCTGCCCCCGCGTCTGCGCGGCACGGCATCGGGCGCGGTCAATGCCGGCGGCTCTCTGGGGCAGTTTTTGTTCGCGCCCATGGTGCAAAGGCTGATTGCCAACCCCGCCTTAGGCTGGCAGGGCGCGTTTTATGTATGGGGCATACTCAGCCTGTTGATTCTGCCGGCGGTAAAATGGCTGTCCTGCGGCAAAACGCCCGTCCGGCAGCAGGGGGAGGGCAAGGCCGCCCCGGCAGGGCAAAACGGCCAAACACTAGGGCAGGCGGTCTCAACCGCCTTCAAAGACCGCAGCTATATCCTACTGCACCTGGGCTTTTTCACCTGCGGCTTCCACATAGCCTTTCTCGTTACCCACCTGCCTACCGAAATCTCCCTTTGCGGCCTGCCGCCCAAAGTCGCCTCCAACTCCCTGGCCGTAATCGGCTTGGCCAATATTGCCGGCTGCCTGTTTTCCGGCTGGTGTGTGGGACGTTTCCGCAGCAAATATATCCTGTTTTGCCTCTATGCCTCGCGTGTCGCACTGATTCTGACCTACCTGGCCGCCCCGCGTACAGATGAAAATTTCTACCTGTTTGCGGCAGGATTGGGCTTTTCCTGGCTGGCAACGGTCGCCCCTACCGCCGCCGTTACCGGCAAACTGTTCGGCACGCGCTACCTGGCCACCCTGTTCGGCCTGACCATGCTGAGCCACCAGGTCGGCGGCTTTTTAGGTTCGTCCATAGGAGGGGCGGTCGTTACCAGGTTCAATGATTACAGCTGGATGTGGTATGCTGACGCGGCCTTGGCGGCAACGGCGGCAATATTGAGCCTGCCCATACGCGAAAATAAAGTGGATTAAAATAAAAATGAGACAAGGCGGCAACGCCCGCTGTGTGTGTACGGATAGTACATAAGGGCGTTGGCAACGCTGTAGCCTTGCGATTTTAATCCACTAAAAAAACCGTTTGAACAAAAAAGCCGTCTGAAAACCATCTTTCCCGTTTTCAAACACAAAGACCGACCATGAACTACACCGCACACCCCAGTGCCATCATAGACGAAGGCGCGCAAATCGGCGCAAACACCCGCATCTGGCATTTCTCCCACATCTGCGCCGGTGCCAAAATCGGCGAGAATTGCTCTGTGGGGCAAAACACATTTATCGGCAACCGGGCGGTTGTAGGCGACCGCTGCAAAATCCAAAACAACGTTTCCATATACGACAACGTTACCTTGGAAGACGGCGTATTTTGCGGGCCTAGCATGGTATTCACCAACGTCTACAACCCCCGGGCCTTCATAGAGCGCAAAAACGAATACCGCGACACCCTGATAAAGACAGGCGCGACCCTGGGGGCCAACTGCACCATAGTCTGCGGCATAACCATAGGCCGCTTTGCCTTCATAGGCGCGGGCGCGGTAGTCAATAAAGACCTGCCCGATTACGCCCTGGCAGTCGGCGTGCCAGCGCGCCAAATCGGCTGGGTCAGCGAATACGGCGAACAACTGGACCTGCCCCTGACGGGGGAAGCCGAAACCGTCTGCCCGCACAGCGGCTGCACCTACACACTTTCGGGCGGCTTGGTGAGCAAACAAAATCCCAATAAAAAACAAAGCTGATATAAAAATTAGTAAAATTTTTGCG
>JAUMUU010000053.1 GCA_030530545.1 Neisseria sp.
TGTCGGACGCGTATTTCGCGCCTTTGTTGTCGCCGATGCGGACGATGCGCTCGGCGGGCATACCGATTTCGTTCAGCCAGATGTTGTAGGCTTCGTCGTCTTCGGCATACACGGTCGCCAACAGTTTTTCTTTGGGCATGTTCAGCCATTCGGGGGAAGTCAGGAATTCCCAGGCAAAATGAATCGCGTCGCGTTTGAAATAGTCGCCGAAGGAGAAGTTGCCCATCATTTCAAAGAAGGTGTGGTGGCGGGCGGTGTAGCCGACGTTTTCCAAGTCGTTGTGCTTGCCGCCGGCGCGGACGCATTTTTGCGCGGTGGTGGCGCGGGTGTAGGGGCGTTTGTCGAAGCCCAAGAACACATCTTTAAACTGGTTCATGCCCGCGTTGGTAAACAGCAGCGTCGGATCGTCGTGCGGCACGAGGCTGGAGGAGCGCACGACGGTGTGGCCTTTGGATTCGAAGAATTTGAGGAATTTCTGGCGTAGTTCGGAAGTTTTCATAATACTTTTGTGTCTCTTTAAAATAAGGTTTGCAAACAGCCTGATTTCAAACCGAATGCAGGCCGAAACCCGCAACTATGGAGGACGGCGGGCGGCAAGAAATCAAAACCTCATATTTTATAGCACTTCCCCCTAAAAGCCTATCCCGCCTTATCTTTTGCACCGCAATCCCGTAAAATGCGCCTTTCCGTTTTCAGGCCTTCCCCGCCATGCTCAGCTACCGCCACGCCTTCCACGCCGGCAACCACGCCGACATACTCAAACACTTCGTCCTTTGGCTGGTGTCGGACTACTACAACCGCAAAGATAAACCCTATTGGTATATAGATACCCATGCGGGCGCGGGCCTGTACGACCTGTCGGGCGGCGAAGCGCAAAAAGTAGGCGAATACCGCGACGGCATAGACCGCCTGACGGCGGCGGGAAAACTGCCCGAACTGCTGGAAACCTTCCGCGCCCGCCTGCAGGCCATATTGCCCGAACCCGGCCTGTATTGCGGCTCGCCCTGGCTGATGCAGGCGCAAACGCGGGCAACCGACAAACTGCGCCTGTTCGAACTGCATCCGGCCGATTACCGGCATCTGCAAAACAATATGGAGGCGGCAGGCTTGAAACGGCGCGGCATCATCAGGCAGGAAGACGGCTTCCAAGGCCTGATTGCCCTGCTGCCGCCGCCTACCCGCCGCGCCGTGGTTCTAATCGACCCGCCCTACGAACAAAAACAAGATTACACCCGCGTCGTCCACACATTGAAAGAAGCGCGCAAACGCTTCGAACAGGGCTGCTATCTCGTCTGGTATCCCTGTTTAAGCCGCGAAGAGAGCCGCAAACTGCCGCAACAACTGCAAAAACTCTCGCCCGACAATTTTGTGCAGGCAGAATTGCAGGTCAGACGGCCCGCCCGCGACGGCTTGGGCATGCACGGCAGCGGGATGTTCGTCATCAACCCGCCTTACCTGCTGGCGGAACAACTGCGCGAAAGCCTGCCCTTTTTGGCCGGACTGCTGGCGCAGGATGAGGGTGCGGCATTCGGCCTGGCCGCGAAGGGCGCGTAAACGGCAAAACCGCCCGAAAACCATCCAAGGCTTGCGGGCGGTTTTTTATTGCGCGGGAGGCTAATAGCTTTCCACAACCGCGCCGTCCTCGTCCCATACTGTGCGGCTGATGAGCCGGTCGTCCTGATAGACGGATTCGGAACGCTTGTTGCCGTCCGGAAACCACTCCAGCATGATGCCGCTGCGCTTCAGGTTGGAAAAGGTGAGTTCGGCGGTCGGCCGTCCCTCTTCGTCCCAATTGAGCATTTTGACGGGCTGGTCGTTCTTCATGACGACCTCGCTTTTCATACTGCCGTCCGCATACCACTGCCGCCAATAGCCGTTGGCGCGGTTGTTGCGGAATTCGATTTCGCTTTCCTTTTGCCCGTTGCGGTAAAAACGTGCGCCCGTACCCTCGGTTTGGCCGTTTTTATACGGCATCTGCGCGGATTTGTTGCCGTTGTCGTACCAGTTGGTCCACAGGCCGTGCGGTTTGCCGTTTTGGTAGGGGGCGGTCATTTTTTTGCGGCCGTTGAAATGCCACAAAACCAAGGTGCCGTTGTCCAGCACGGGGGTGAAGTTTTTGATTTGCGCGGCGGGTGCCTGGTAGGGGTCGGAGTATTTTTTGTGCGACGGGTGGTAGAAATCCTGTATCCGCGCCATCCGCCCCTGCCGGGTGTATTCGCGCAGGTAGGCGGCATCGGCCGCGCCGGCGGCGGGTTGCCCGTTTTGGTTGAAATAAACGGTTTGCGGTGCGGCCCAGGCGGCCGAGGCGCAGGCGGCGGCTGCGGCAAGCCAGAGTTTGTTCATTAAAAATACCTTGGTGGTTGAGCCCCGCCCTTGGGCGGCAGGATTAGGCTGCAACGGCGGCGGGCGGGAAAAATACGGGGCGGCGGTTTGCCGGGGGCGGCGGGCATGAGGCCGGGGCGGCGGGTTTTTCAGCCAAAAACGGCAAATGCAAGGCAAAAGGCACAGCCAAGGCCGGATGCCTTGCGGGCATTTTTAACGCGGCAGATGCCGGATTCCGACCCCAAAGCCGCCGCGATGCCGCGTGGCGGCAGCCCCTGAAAACGACCTCCAATCCGGGTTGGATTTTACCACACCGCCCCGTAAGGCGGGGCTGGGGCCGTGCGGCCGCCGTCCCGCCCGGGTGTTTATTTCTGCCAATAGGTTTTGATATTGACAAATTCGTACAGGCCGAATTCGGACAGCTCGCGCCCGTAGCCCGAGGCCTTTACGCCGCCGAAGGGCAGGCGCAGGTCGCTGCTGGTGTGGCGGTTGATGTAGGCCGCGCCGGTGTGCAGTTTTTCGGCATAACGCCAGGCGGCCGCCTCGTCCGCGCTGTATATGCTCGCGCCCAGGCCGTAGGGGTTGTCGTTGGCCAGTTCTACGGCGTGGGCCGCATCGCGGGCGCGAAGGATGGCGGCAACGGGGCCGAAGGTTTCTTCGCGGTAGGCGCGGCAGGCGGGATTGACGTTGTCCAGCACGGTGGCGGGGTAAAACCAGCCTCGTCCGGCGGGGATTTGGCCGCCGCACAGGATTTGCGCGCCGTTGGCCGCCGCATCCAGCACTTGGGCGTGGACGCGCTCGCGCAGGTCGGCGCGGTGCAGGGGGGCGAGTGTGGTTTGCGCATCCAGCGGGTCGCCGGTTTTGAGTCGGGCGCATTCGGCCAGAAACAGGCGGATGAAGGGCTGGGCCACGGCTTCGGCAACGATGATGCGTTTGGCGGCGTTGCACGACTGCCCCGCGTCGCGGAAGCGGGAATGGCAGGCATCTTTGGCCGCCTGTTGCAGGTCGGCATCGGGCAGGACGATGAAGGCGTTGCTGCCGCCCAGTTCCAGCACGGTTTTTTTCAGGTGCGAACCGGCTTGCGCGGCCAGTATGCGGCCGGTGTCGGCCGAACCGGTAAAGGCCAGCGCGTCGGTGTCGGCTATGGCTTGCGGGATGTCGGCGTGTTCCAGCCATGCGGGCATCAGGGGGATGTCTGCCCCGGCCAGTTCGAACAGGGCGTTGCTGACGCGGGCGACGCTGGGGGCGGGTTTGACGGCGCAGGCGTTGCCCGCGCACAGGGCGGGGACGGCGAAACGCAGTACCTGCCAAACGGGGTAGTTCCACGGCATGACGGCCAGCACCACGCCCAAGGGTTCGAAGCGCACCTGGCTCAGGCTGGCCTGGGTGGCTATGGTTTTGTGCGCCAGCAGTTCGGGGGCCAAGCGGGTGTAGTAGCGGATGAGTTCTACCGATTTGCCAAGTTCGGCCTCGCATTCGCGCAGGCAGCGGCCGACTTCTTCGCTGACCATGCGCGCCAGCCGTCCGCGTCCGGCATCCAGGCGGCGGGCGAAGGCGGACAGCAGGGCGGCGCGCGCGGTTACGGGCAGGGCGGCAAACCGCTGCTGCCGCCGGCGCAGTTCGGCCAGGGCGGTTTGAAATTCCGCCGGGCTTTGCGGCGGGCGTTCGTACAGGGTTTGGCCTGTGAGGATGTGGGTGCTGTGGAACAATCCGGCCTCCGATGGGGTGTTTATTCCGTAATGCGGGTTGGAAGCCGGTATTTTCCATGTCGAAAACTGGCTTATTCCAATGTCCGCCCTGGTTATTCCGTGTAGTCGGCATTGTCTTCCGCGCCGGTTTCGGCGGGGTCGGGCTGCAGCAGGGCGGAAAGCTGCAGCAGGGCAGGGTTCAGGCGGGGGTAGTCGGCAAAGGTTATCGTGTAACCGCCGTTGCCGTCCGGCCGCACGCTTGCCCGCACGCCCAGGGGGAAGCTGGCCTTGTTGCTGATGTGGCCGAAGGGGAAGCCGGTCAGTACGGGGATGCGTGCGGCGCGGCCGACAGCGGATATGACGGCCGTCAGGTCGTAGGCGGGGTCGTATACGTCCCGTATGCTGCCCATGCGGAAGTCGCCGAATATGACTGCCTGTTGTTTTTTCAGTACGCCCGCCAGCAGCAGGGTTTGCAGCATGCGTTCTATGCGGTAGGGCTGTTCGCCCACGTCTTCGAGAAAGAGTATGCCGCCGTTGATGTCGGGCAGGTAGGGGCTGCCGGCCAGTGCGGCCAGGACGCTGAGGTTGCCGCCCCAGAGTATGCCGTCCAGCCTCGCGTCCTGACGCTGGATTTGCGGAACGGTTATGCCGTAGGGGCTTTGGGTGGTGCAGCGGATGAAGGAGTCCATGGTGTAGGCGGACGGGTTGGGGTTGCCGAATTCGCTGTATACCATGGGGCCGGCAAAGGACGGGCAGCCGCTTTTGGCCAATAGGGCAAGCTGCAGGGCGCAGATGTCGCTAAAGCCGAAAAACAGGGTGCCTTGTTCGCGCATTTTCGCGCCCAGTGAGGCGAAGTCTATCAGGGGCAGCAGGCGTTGCGCGCCGTATCCCCCCCTCATCCCCATGATGACTTGGGGCATGGGGGCGCGTCCGGCGGCAAGTTCCTGCAGGTCGGCGGCGCGTTGTTCGTCCGTGCCGGCGAAGCGTTGGCTGCGGCGGTAGGCGGCCTGGGTGTTTTCGACTGTGAAGCCCGCCCGTGTCAGGCGGTTGATGCCGTAGGTGGCGCGGTTGGGGTCGGGGGCGAAGCCGGAGGGGGCGATTAGGCGTAACACGGTTCCTTTTCCTGCGGATGGCGGGGTTTGGGGCTGCTGCGTTTGCGGCGGGGTTTGGGGGGTGCTTTGGGCGGAGGGCTGCTGCGGGCCTGTGCCGGTGCAGGCCTGCAGGATGCCTGCGCCGCCTGCTGCGGCGGCGGTGCGGAACAGGCCGCGCCTTGTGGGTCGCCATGTCATGTGGGTCTCCTTGTTTTGGTTGCGGTTGTGGCGGCATCAGGCCGATACGGAGACGCCGTCGTCTGCGGTGCAGATGAAGATTTCTTCCTTCAAGCCGGTGCGCGCCCGATAGTTTGCCGCCAGATGCCGTTTGACGGGTTCGGCCAGGTGGTGAGGCAGCAGGGCGACGACGCAGCCGCCGAAGCCGCCGCCGGTCATGCGCACGCCGCCTTGTCCGCCTATGATTTCGTGTACCAGTTCCACCAGTGTATCGACGGCGGGATGGGTGATTTCGAAGCCGTCGCGCATTCCGGCGTGGCTTTCCGCCATCAGGCGCGACAGGGCGGGGATGTCGTTGCGGCGGAGTGCTTGGGCAGCATCTTGCGTGCGTTGGTTTTCTTCTATGATGTAGCGGGCGCGGCGGGCGGCTGTTTCGTCCAGGCCTGTTTTGCCCGCTTGGAATTGTTCCAGGTTCAAGTCGCGCAGGGCGGGCACGCCGAAATGGGCGGCGGCGGTTTCGCACTGGCGGCGGCGGGTGTTGTATTCGCTGCCGACCAGGCCGCGTTTGACGTGGGAATGGATGATCATGAGACCGAGTGTGTCGGGGATGGGGATGGGTTCGGTGTGCAGGCTGCGGCAGTCTATGAGCAGGGCGTGGCCGCGTTGCCCGCACGCGCTGGCAAGTTGGTCCATGATGCCGCATTGGCAGCCGACAAAGCGGTTTTCGGCATATTGGCCGATTTTGGCCAAGGCGGGTTTGTCGGCGGGCAAATCGAAGGCCGTCTGAAACACTTGCGCCACCGCCACTTCCAATGCGGCGGACGAACTCAAACCCGCGCCCTGCGGCACGTTGCCGCTGATGACTATATCCAGCCCGCCTTTAATGGCGAAACCGTGTTCCTGCAAGGCCCAAACCACGCCGCGTATGTAGTCCGCCCACTGTTTGCCGGACGGTGCTATGGCCCGCTTCAGGGAAAACTCGTCGCCGTCTTGATAATCGGCGGCATAGACGCGCACCATGTCCGTACCGTTTTCGGCGGCGGCGGCACAGGTGGCGAAGTCTATGGCGCAGGGCAGGACGAAGCCGTCGTTGTAGTCGGTGTGTTCGCCTATGAGGTTTACGCGGCCGGGGGCGCGGACGGTGAATTCTGGCGGGCGGCCGAACCGGGTTTCAAAGGTTGTGCTTAGGGCTGTCATGGGGTTTCCTTGGGGGAAGGTTGGTTTTGGGCAAACCTTTCGCGCGGCAAAACCCATTTTTGCAGGTTTTTGAGTTTGCGCGGCGGGCGTGATGTGAAGGCGATTTCCGCCCCGTCTTCCAGCTCTTTGTAAATCGGCAGGATGTCGGTAATGCCGACCAGCCGCCAGCGGACCTTCTGCTGCAGCGCGTTGGTATAGGCGGTTTCGTTCTGGTGCGCGATATTCAGGGTTTTGTCATAGGCTTCCGAACTGCTTCGGGCGCGGATAAGCACGGTGTTTTCATATGATGTAAAACGCGCCTCGGGATTATGCGTATCCGCGTCATCATCACGGGTCAGCCGCAGCAGATAGGAACAGTAATACCAGCCTGTGGGGGAAGGGGTGTCGGGCATGGTTTTTTGCGTCCGCATTCGAGATACAAGGCCGCAAGTATAGTGAAATTCGCGATAAGCCGCCATGTGATGCCGCTTCAAACGGTTATTTGCCCGTTGGAAATATCCTTGCGGCCAATTCCTGCAGCCGTTTGCGGATTTCGTCCTCTTGCGGGTCGCGCCCGCCGTCATGCCAATAATAACCGCCTGTGTCATCGTCCACCGCCAAAGCCTCTATGCAAATATGGCGGTAGGGGGCGAATATGGGGGTGTTGATGTTGATTCGGCAGACATGGCTTTGAGTCTCTATGTCTATGATGTCAAACAGGCCGCCGTCCGCATCGCGGGCGTGGCGGGTTTCTATGCGGCAGTCGGGGCGTTCGGGCAGTTCTGCCAGCCATTGTCCGGCTTGCGCCCTTATTTGACGGTAGCGGTCGGTTGGGTTCATAAGCCGTTGTGCGGGGCGCTGCCGCCCTGTTCAAAATAAGGGTAGCCGGGGTCTTGGCTCTTATCGCGCCAGCCCTCGGGCAATCCGCTCAGGCGGTTTTGGGGGACGGCGGCTGTGGCGCGGTAGGCCGGCCACAATGATTTTTCCTTCTCCGCTTCTATCCGATTGCCGTATTGCGCCGCCTGTTGTTCGGAAGGGCAGGCGGCGAGTACGGTTTTGGCGGTCTGGCCAAGCATTCTTCGTAAAGCATGACGATGTGCAGCGTTTCGGCAAAATCATCGCCGTGATAGGGGACGGCGGTGATTTTAACCGCGTTTTCCAAATCATCGTCATTGCGCCGTTCCCGCCAGGGGTCTTGCGCGCGGATGGCGGCCAGATAGCGCAGGCGGTCTGCTTCGGCCTGTTCGGGGCCGGTATACGCGCCCAGCAGCAGGTCTTCCCATTCTTCGGAAATGCTGCGGGTCAGGATGAGGATGTCGGGCATGGCTATGCTTGTTTGTAATGCACATCCGACAGCGCGGCCAGGCGTTCGGCGGCCTGTTCGGGGGTCAGGTCGCGTTGGGCTTCGGCCAGCATCTCATAACCGACCATGAATTTGCGTACCGTGGCCGAACGCAGAAGCGGCGGGTAGAAATGGGCGTGCAGCCGCCATTCGGGGTGCAGTCCGTCATCGAAGGGCGCGCCGTGCCAACCCATGGAATAGGGGAAACTGGTTTGGAACAGGTTGTCGTAGCGGGCGGTGAGCCTTTGCAAAATATCGGCCAGCGTGCGGACTTGGCTGTCGGACAAATCGGTGATGCGGCGGATGTCGCCTTTGGGCAGCAGCAGGGTTTCGAACGGCCAGGCCGCCCAGTAGGGGACGGCGGCCAGCCAGTCGGCGTTTTCCAGCACGATGCGTTCGCGGCGGAGCATTTCCTGTTCGGCGTAATCCTGCAGCAGGGCGCGGCCGTTTTCGGCGAAATAGCGGCTTTGGGCGGCATGGGCTTTGGCGGGCAGGTCGGGCAGGAAGTCGCCAGCCCAAATCTGGCCGTGCGGGTGGGGGTTGGAACAGCCCATTATTGCGCCCTTGTTTTCAAATATCTGCACCCAGCGGTAGGTTTGCCCCAGTTCTGCGGCCTGTTGCCGCCAAACGCGGATAATCGCTTGGATTTGTTCGGGCGGCAGTTCGGGCAGGGTTTTGCCGTGGTCGGGCGAGAAGCAGATGACGCGGCTGACCCCGCGCACGCTTCGGCTTTGGAACAGCGGGTGCGTACAGTCGGAAAAATAGGGCGTGTCGGGCAGCAGGGCGGAGAAGTCGTTGGTGAAGACTAAGGGTTCGCTGTAGTCGGGATTCTGCTCGCCGGTGATGCGCCTGTTGCCCGGGCAAAGGTAGCATGACGGGTCGTGCGCGGGTTGGCCTGCGGTGTCGGCCGCTTCCTGCCGCCCCTGCCACGGGCGTTTGGCGCGGTGGGGGGAGACGAGTATCCATTGGTCGGCAAGGGGGTTGTAGCGGCGGTGGGGGTGGTCTGCGGGACGGAACATGGTGTTTTGGCGGCGGGTTTTGGAAAGATAATCGGACGGCGGCATGATAGACGCAAAGCGGGGCAAATTCAATCGGGCGGGGGAGGGTTTGCGGCGGCTATCCTTGTTCCCCCTTTGCCGCTTCCGCCGCCTTTGCTTTTATAAAAACAAGCTTTAATGCCGTATATTCCTCGCCGATTGCTAAGCCGTGCAAATATCCGTAAAATCAAAACCCGCCCCGCCTTCCCACGATATGGCGGGGTTAAAACCAATTAAGGAGCATTTGATGAAATTCCAGAAAACACTGACCGCCGCCGTATTGGCGGCTGTTTTGGGCTTGGCCGCCTGTAACGGCGGGGAGCAGGCCGCTTCGCAAACAGGCGGGCAGCCTGCCGCCGATATGCCCAAAATCGGCGTAACTATCTATAAATATGACGATAATTTTATGTCGCTGATGCGTAAATCGCTGGAAGCCGAAGCAGGGGCGGCCAAAACCGCCCAACTTTTGATGAACGATTCGCAAAACAACCAATCCACACAAAACGACCAAGTGGACGTAATGCTTGCCAAGGGTGCAAAGGTTTTGGCCATCAATTTGGTCGATCCCGCTGCGGGCGGTACGATTATAGAGAAGGCGAAAGCCGCCGGCGTGCCGGTAATCTTCTTTAACAAAGACCCCGGCGAAGCCGCGCTCAAAAGCTACGACAAGGCTTATTTTGTCGGCACTAATCCCCAGGAATCGGGCGAAATCCAGGCCGCCTTAATCGGCAAAATGTGGAAGGAACACCCCGAATGGGATTTGAACAAGGACGGTGTGATTGATTTTGTCCTGCTCAAGGGCGAACCCGGCCATCCCGATGCCGAGGCGCGCACCAAATATGTGGTGGAAAAATTGAACGCCGACGGCATCAAAACCAAACAGCTGCAGTTGGACACCGGCATGTGGGACGCGGCCAAAGCCAAGGACATTATGCAGGCATGGCTGTCGGGCACGTCGGGTAAAAACATAGAGGTGGTGATTTCCAACAATGACGGCATGGCCATGGGCGCGGTGGAGGCCATGAAGGCGCAAGGCAGGGTGCTGCCGACCTTCGGCGTGGACGCGCTGCCCGAAGCCCTGCAGATGATTAAGGCCGACACGCTGGCCGGTTCGGTATTGAACGACGGCGACACGCAGGCCAAGGCGGTTTACGCGCTGGCGGCGGATTTGGCCGCAGGCAGGGACCCCGCCGCCTCCACGGTTTATAAATTGGACGCAAACCGCAATATCCGCGTGCCTTATGTGGGCGTGGACAAATCCAATTTGGATCAATTCTTGAAACAATAGCCCGCTCAAACCTTGCAAGCGGTTGAGAAGAAATATCGCAAAACGGGTGAAATAAAGGCCGCTTGAAGTTTTACCGCCGACCGGTTTTTGCCGGTCGGTTCTTATGTTGATAACCGTAAGGAATAAAATCATGACAGCCGAGGTTTCGCAACAAGGCGATATATTGCTGACCATGACCGATGTGCATAAAGCCTTCCCGGGCGTAAAAGCCTTGGACGGTGTGAATTTGCAGGTAAGGGCGCATTCGGTACACGCGCTGATGGGCGAGAACGGCGCAGGCAAATCCACCCTGCTCAAATGCCTGTTCGGCATTTATGCCAAAGATTCGGGCAGCATCCGTTTCCTGGGCCGCGAAGTGGATTTTTCCAGCGCGAAGGAAGCTTTGGAAAACGGTATTTCCATGGTGCATCAGGAATTGAACCTGGTGAAGCAGCGTTCGGTGATGGACAATTTGTGGCTGGGGCGTTATCCGACCAAGGGTTTGTTTGTCGATCAGAAGAAGATGTATGCCGATACCAAGGCGATTTTTGACGAGCTGGACATCAATATCGATCCGCGCGAAAAGGTCGCCAAGCTGACCGTGTCGGAAATGCAGATGATAGAAATCGCCAAGGCTTTTTCTTACAACGCCAAAATCGTGATTATGGACGAGCCGACTTCTTCTCTGTCGGAAAAGGAAGTCGGCCATCTGTTTACCATTATAGACAAGCTGAAGCAGCGCGGTTGCGGCATCATTTATATTTCGCACAAGATGGAGGAAATCTTCAAAATCTGCGATGAAATCACTATTTTGCGCGATGGTAAGTGGATAGATACCGTGGCGGTGAAAGACACCACTATGGACGAGTTGGTGGCCAAGATGGTGGGCCGCAGCCTGACCCAGCGTTTCCCCGAAAAATCCAATACGCCCGGGGAGGTGGTGCTGCAGGTAAAGAATCTGACGGCGAAAAACCAGCCTTCGATTCGGGATGTGGGTTTCGAGTTGCGTAAAGGCGAGGTGTTGGGGATAGGCGGATTGGTCGGGGCAAAACGCAGCGATATTGTCGAAACCCTGTTCGGCATACGCGAGCGCGGCAGCGGCCAAGTGCTGCTGCACGGAAAAGAGGTGCAAAACGGCTCGCCGGTGGAGGCGATTAAAAACGGTTTTGCCCTGGTAACGGAAGAACGCCGCAGCACGGGTATTTTCGGCGGGCTGGACATCAGCTTCAATTCGCTGATTTCCAATATGAAGAGTTATCAGAAGGGCGGGCTGTTAAGCAATAAGAGTATGAAGGGCGATACGCAGTGGGTGATTGATTCCATGCGGGTGAAAACGCCCAGCCAGAAGACCCGTATCGGCTCGCTCTCGGGCGGCAACCAGCAGAAGGTGATTTTGGGCCGCTGGCTGCTGACCAAACCCGAAATCCTGATGTTGGACGAGCCGACGCGCGGTATAGACATAGGCGCGAAATTCGAGATTTACCAGTTAATCGGCGAATTGGCCGCGCAGGGCAAGGCGGTCATCATCATTTCTTCCGAAATGCCCGAGCTTTTGGGTGTTACCGACCGTATTTTGGTGATGAGTGCGGGCAGGGTGGCCGGTATTGTCGAAACGGCAAAAACCAATCAGGAAGAAATCCTGCAATTGTCGGCCAAATTTTTATAAAGGCCGTCTGAAAACTTCAAACCCCTTACGCTGAATACAAACAAATTGATTAATTAAAGGAAATTTATGAGTGCCGTCAAACAGAACAAAGCCTTGGACTTTATGAAGGACTACGCGCTGTATTTCGTATTGCTGTTGTTGCTGGTGGTGATTATCTCCAAAGATGCCAGCTTTTTGAGCCTGACCAACTTCAGTAACGTTCTAACCCAATCGTCCGTCCGCATCATTATCGCATTGGGCGTGGCCGGCCTGATCGTTACCCAGGGTACGGACTTGTCGGTGGGCCGCCAGGTCGGCTTGGCGGCGGTGATATCCGCCACATTGTTGCAGGCGGCGGACAACGTGAACAAAGTCTTCCCCGATTTGGGCGTAGTGCCTATTCCCGTGGTTATCCTGCTGGTGTGCGCCATAGGCGCGCTGCTGGGTTTGATTAACGGCATTATCGTTACCGTAATGAACGTTACCCCGTTTATCGCCACGCTCGGCACTATGCTGATTATCTACGGTGTCAATTCCCTGTATTACGACTATGTCGGCTCTGCGCCGATTGCCGGTTTTGACGGCGCGTATTCGGTTTTCACCCAGGGCTTTTTCGATTTGGGCGGCTTCCGCCTGTCCTATATCACGATTTACGCCATAGTCGCGATTGCGCTGATGTGGGTGATTTGGAACAAAACCCGTTTCGGCAAAAACCTGTTCGCCATAGGCGGCAACCCCGATGCCGCCCGCGTTTCTGGCGTGAACGTTACCCTGAACCTGATCGGAATTTACACCCTGTCGGGCGTGTTTTACGCATTCGGCGGCCTGCTGGAAGCGGGACGCATAGGCTCGGCCACCAACAATCTGGGCTTTATGTATGAAATGGACGCAATCGCAGCCTGCGTAATCGGCGGGGTGTCGTTTAGCGGCGGCGTGGGTACGGTATTCGGCGTGGTTATAGGCGTGGTCATCTTCACCCTGATTAACTACGGCCTAAGCTACATAGGCGTAAACCCCTATTGGCAATACATCATCAAAGGCGGGATTATTGTGCTGGCCGTGGCCATAGACTCTTTGAAATACGCCAAGAAAAAATAAGTTCCGACAC
>JAUMUU010000001.1:0-4063 GCA_030530545.1 Neisseria sp.
ATTCCATATTTAAAATTAAGTATGTTTGCTATAGCAAGCGGCAAGGCAGCCTTTTCCCGCATCAGCCTGCTTCCCGCCCATCCCCCTCCAACATCTTCAGCACCTGCGCCAACTCCGGCGGCAGTTGCGCCTGCAAATGCAGCATTTCCCCGCTGTCCGGATGCCTGATGTGCAATTCGGCGGCGTGCAGGAACATCCGCTTCAAACCCAGTTTGGCCAGACGGCGGTTGGCCTGATAATCGCCGTAACGCTCGTCCCCGGCAATCGGGCAGCCCTGCGCCTGCATATGGACGCGGATTTGATGGGTGCGGCCGGTTTTCAGCACAGCCCGGACCAAAGTCAGGCAGGACAGCCCCGCGCGGTGAACCGTGCCGCCCGAAAAAAGTTCCAGCACGCGCAACACCGTATGCGCCTGTTGCCCGCCCTCGGCGACGCGCACCATCTTTTCCCCGTTTGCGCCCGTGTATTTGTGCAGGGGCAGGCGGACATCGCGCCGCCCGCCCTCCAAACGGCCCACCCCCAAGGCCAGATAAACCTTTTGCGGATGATGGCTGCGTATGGCCTCGTGCAGCCGGACCAACGCGCCCCGCTTTTTGGCTATCATCAACAGGCCGCTGGTGTCCTTGTCCAGCCGGTGCACGAGTTCTAGGTAACGCGCCTGGGGGCGGGCGCGGCGGATTTGCTCGATAACGCCGAAATCCACCCCGCTGCCCCCGTGCACCGCCACCCCGGCCGGCTTGTTGATGACCAGCAGCACATCATCCTCAAACACCGTCTCAAAATCCCGGGCGGGTATGGCGGCATCGGCCTCCCTTTGCGCGGTACGCACCGGCGGGATACGCAGCAGGTCGCCTTCGCTCAGGCGCGTATCGGCCTTGCAGCGTTTTTTGTTCAGCCTGACCTCGCCTGCGCGTATGATGCGCTGGATATGGCTGCGGGGCACACCCTTCAAGACTTTAAACAGATAATTATCAAGGCGTTGCCCGGCATCTTCCGCGCCCAGGGCAATCAGGCCGGCTGATACTTTGCTAATCGGCTGCATTTTCACTATAATCCGCGCATCCGCGCCGCCGTATCGGGCGCGGAAATATTAAAAAAGAGATTTTAACAAAATATGCCGCAAAACTCCGCAGCGGGTTTCAGGCAGGGGTTTTCCGCAACCCCCGACACCGTAGTCCCTAATCAGCCGGCCGCCTCATGGGCGCGGCCGTAAAAAACCAATAAACACAACTCTGCACAGTACCGGCTTTCCCCTGCCCCCGCAGGGGGGAAGACACAGTTTGAACCAGCCTGCCATGATGCGGTTCCGGTATCACAAGACGGGCTTTGCGCCGCCTTGCGAAAAACCGTCCGGGCATACGGCCCCAAACCGCCCTCCCGCATCAGGCACGCCCGTGCCGCACGGTGCGGCGCGTTTCGGCCGTAAAGATAACAAGAAGATGCCGGCCACAAGGCCGGTTGCGCCCAACCCGCCCCAAGGTTGTTTGGCAGCCGCCCCCGGGGCGGAAGTTCTTTATTCCTTCTTAATCACCCCATCCAACTGCACCCGCCGTGTTTCAGGCGGCGGGGAATCCTGCAGCCGAAAACCGCAAACTGAAAGCCCGTACCGCGTGGAGTGAGAACGGGGCATCCGGCCGGATGCCCGGCGAGGTTATCATGAAACGTATGTTATTTAATGCCACGCAGGCCGAAGAGTTGCGCGTGGCGATTGTAGACGGCCAAACCCTGTTGGATTTGGACATAGAAACGCTGGGCAAGGAACAGCGCAAGGGCAATATCTACAAGGGTATCATCACCCGTATCGAACCGTCCTTGGAAGCCTGCTTTGTCGATTACGGCACAGACCGCCACGGCTTCCTCCCCTTCAAAGAAGTCTCCCGCTCCTACTTCCAAGACTACGAAGGCGGCCGAGCCCGCATCCAGGACGTTTTGGAAGAAGGGATGCAGGTCATCGTCCAAGTGGAAAAAGACGAACGCGGCAACAAAGGCGCGGCGCTGACCACCTTCGTCAGCCTGGCCGGCCGCTACCTGGTGCTGATGCCCAACAACCCGCGCGGCGGCGGCGTGTCGCGGCGCATAGAGGGCGAGGAGCGGCAGGAATTAAAAGACGCAATGGCCGAATTGGACGTGCCGCACGGCATGAGCCTGATTGCCCGCACCGCCGGCATAGGCCGCAGCGTGGAAGAGCTGCAATGGGATTTCAACTACCTTTTGCAGCTTTGGCGCGCCATAGAGGAAGCGGGCGAAGCCCATAGCGAGCCCTACCTGCTGTTTATGGAAAGTTCGCTGCTGATACGTGCCATCCGCGATTATTTCAGCCCCGACATAGGCGAAATCCTGGTGGACAACCCCGAGGTTCATGCCGAGGTGGCCGAATTTATGAGCTATGTGATGCCGGGCAATGTAAACCGCCTGCGCCTGTATCAAGACCACACGCCGCTGTTTTCCCGCTTCCAAATCGAACACCAGATCGAAAGCGCCTTCTCCCGCAGCGTCAGCCTGCCCTCGGGCGGCGCAATCGTCATAGACCACACCGAGGCCCTGGTTTCCATAGACGTAAACTCCGCCCGCGCCACACGCGGCGCGGACATAGAGGAAACCGCCTTCAAAACCAATATGGAGGCGGCCGAGGAAGTCGCCCGCCAGATGCGCCTGCGCGATTTGGGCGGACTGGTGGTTATAGACTTTATCGATATGGAAAACCCCAAACACCAGCGCGAGGTCGAAACCCTGTTGCGCGATGCCTTGAAAAAGGACCGCGCCCGCGTGCAGATGGGCAAATTGTCGCGTTTCGGCCTGTTGGAGCTCTCGCGCCAGCGTCTGAAACCCGCATTGGGCGAAACCAGCCACGTCGCCTGCCCGCGCTGTGCCGGAACGGGTGTCATACGGGGCATAGAATCCACCGCCCTGCACGTTTTGCGCGTCATCCAGGAGGAGGCGATGAAGGGCAATACGGGCGAAGTCAGGGCGCAAGTGCCCGTGGACGTGGCCACCTTCCTGTTAAATGAGAAACGCGCCGAATTATTCGGCCTGGAAGAGCGGCTGGATGTTTCCGTCATGCTGATTCCCAATATTCATTTGGAAAACCCGCATTATGAAATCACCCGCATCCGCCTGGACGATGCGGAAGAAGAGGGCGAACCCAGCTACAAAAGGGTGGACGTGCCCAAGGCCGACGGAAACGCCCTGCCCTTCGGCGGCGAACGGCGGGCCGCCCGCCCCGAACCGGCGGTGAGGGGCATACGCCACACCCGCCCCGCCCCGGTGGCGGAAACCCGCCAGGAGGCAAGCTGGTGGGAGCGCATCAAAAACTGGCTGCGCCGCCTGTTGGGCGGCGGGCAGGAAGAAGAGGCCGCGCCCATGGAGGAAGCCAGGCCGCGCACGCCCGCAAGCCGCCGCAATTCGCCGCAACGCCGGCAAAATGCCGCCGCCGGCCGCCGCCCCAACCATGCCGCCGACAATAAGGCCGCCGTGCGCGAAGGGCAGCCGGAAACCGCGCCTGAAAACCGTTGGGCCAAAAACAATAAGGCAGGCGGCAAGAAAGCGGGTGGTCCGCAGAAACAGCGGCCGGCGGAACAGGCGGAAACCGCCCGTGCCGTGCAGCAGCCCGACGCGCCCGCCGCCGCCGCTGAAAAACAACGCCGCCGCACTCCCGCCCAGGCGGCCGAAACAGCCGCCGTGCCGGTAACGGCGGTGGTGCAGGCGGTGCAGAACCCGCCCGCCGCCGAGGCCAAGGGCGATAAGGCGGCCGCGCAGCCGGCGGCCAGCAAGGGCGGGGCGAAAAAAGCCGCCGCCGGAGGCAGCGGCAATGCGGTGCAGGGCAAAAACCGTTACAACAACGGCCGCCATCCCAACAAAAAACGCAATATCCCTTCGGCCGTGAAAATCGAGCAATACCTGATGATAGACGAGGCGGCCGCCAAGGTGAGGGCGGCGGTGGCGCATGTGTTTGGCGAAAGGCCTGCCGAAGAAGCGGTTGTCCCGGCCGATAACCGGCCGCTGATTATCACGATTCCCGCGCCGGTGGAGAAAAGGCTGCCCGCCGTACGGACGGCGGCCGGGG
>JAUMUU010000001.1:4163-53749 GCA_030530545.1 Neisseria sp.
GGCCGGGGGCGCGGCCGATGTCGTCGTGGCGGACAGCAGCGCCAAGGTGCTTGACGCTGTGGCGCATGTTTTGGGTGCTGAAGCCGCGCCGGTTGCAAAGGCCGCGCCGCAATCCGAAAATCCGAAACGGACGGGCGGCCTGATTTTGGTGCAGACTCGCCCCGAAACTTTGGCCGAGCCGGCCGTGCAGCCGGAGCTGCCGCACGGGCCGCGCCGTGCCGACCGGCCGCGCGTGGAAGAATCCGCCGCCGGCGCGGTGGATTTGGTGCAGGTGGAAACCCATAAGGGTTGATGCCTTGCCCTTGGGCTGCGGCAGGCCGTTTTACACGGTCTGCCGCTTTTTGCCGCCCCGTTTGCCTTTGCGGCTTTTTGGGGCTGTTTGCAAGTGTAGCGGATTAAAATCGCAAGGCTAAGTCCTTGCCAACGCTCTTATGTATGGTGAATTGACAAAAACCGGTACGGCGTTGCCCAGCCTTGCCATATTATCTGTACTATCTGCGGTTTAGTCGCCTTGTCCTGATTTTTGTTCATCTATTATTACTTTGATTTGAAGAACGGTTTCTGAAATTCGAAAGATGGATTCCCGTTTGCGCGGGAAGGCCTATAGTCGGTAAGTTGCGTATTAAAATTAAGGTAATTTAGCGATATAAGGAGGTTTTGGGCTTTATGAATGCGGTTTATTGTTTGGATGATTTGATATGTGCCTGCCAGGATGGGGCGCGGTTGAAGTTTCTGATGTTTTGGGGGCATAAGCCCAAACGCAAGGGCGTGGCGGATAAGGCGGTGCTGAGTCAGTGGTTTCCCGCCGCCTTCGAGATTGACGGCAGGATTTATCCTACCGCCGAACATTATATGATGGCGCAAAAGGCTTTGTTGTTTGGGGATTTTATGATGTTCGAGCAGATTGTGTCGGCCGATAATCCGGGCAAGGCCAAGGCTTTGGGGCGGCAGATTGCGGGGTTTGATGAGGCGGTGTGGTGCGAAAACCGCGAGAGGATTGTGTATGAGGGCAATGTGGCGAAATTCGGCCAGCATGATGATTTAAAAAATTTTTTGTTGGAAACGGGTGATAAGGTGCTGGTGGAGGCCAGCCCTTGGGACCGGGTTTGGGGAATAGGCTTGGCGGCGGACGACCCCGCTGCCGCCCGTCCGGCAGAATGGCCCGGCCTGAATCTTTTGGGCTTCACGCTGATGCGGGTGCGGGCGGCTTGGGCGGGTGCGGCATGAATATCACGGTGTTGGCCGTCGGTACGAAGATGCCGCGCTGGGTGGATGAGGCGGTGGGCGAATATGCCAAGCGTTTCGGCCGCGATATTCGTTATGTGTTGAAGGAAATCAAGCCGGAAAGGCGGGGCGCGGGCGTGGGGGCGGCACAGGGTATGGCGGCGGAGGAAAAGCGGATTTTGGAAGCCGTGCCGCAGGATGCCTATCTGGTGGTGCTGGACGAACGCGGCCAAGCCCCTTCTTCGGCCGGATTGGCGCAATATCTGCGCCTTTGGCGGGAGGAGGGCAGGCAGGCCTGCTTCGTCATAGGCGGTGCAGACGGTATGACCGACCGCCTCAAGCAGCAGGCGGACCTGATGCTGAGGCTGTCCAATCTGACGCTGCCGCACGGTATGGTGCGCGTTTTATTGACCGAACAGCTTTATCGGGCGGTATCGATTTTGAACAATCATCCGTATCACCGCGAATAAGCCGAAAGGCCGTCTGAAAGTTTTTCGGCGGCCCGTTTCACGATTCTATCAAACGTTTCAAAGAGGCATGGCTGCCTTTGATGTCGGCAATCAGGCGGTCGTATTGGCGCATGCGCGACAATGAGCGTGCAATCAGGTAGACGGCCAAGGCCACCAGGCCAAGATTAATCAGGCTGACCAAAACCAGCAGCGGCCAGACTTCCTGCGGGCTGTACCATTTCGAAGTGGCAATCAGCGCGCCGAATATAGACAAGGGCATGGCAAGCACCGCGATGCCGGTACGCATGACCGACAAGGCGGTGCGTTTTTCCGACAACAGCAGTTGAACCTGATTGATACAGAGGATGTCGTTTTGTTCGGAACTCATTTCAGACGGCCTTTTCATTTTCGCGTACAATTTCGCGCCTTTCGCCAACCCCGCCCCTAAGCGGGCATTTTAAACAAGGACACAGCCAAATGACCACACGGGAAGAAATACTCGCCTGGTGCGGCGGCACATTGCAAACCGCGCAATACCAAGACTACGCGCCCAACGGCCTGCAGGTAGAGGGCGTTTGCGAAATAAAGAAAATCACAACCGCCGTAACCGCCAGCCTGGCGGCCATAGAACACGCGGCGCAAACGGGCGCGCAAATGCTGCTGGTACACCACGGCCTGTTTTGGAAAAGCGAGCCCGTTACCATCACGGGCTGGAAAAAGCAACGCATCGCGGCATTACTCAGGCACGGCATCAACCTTGCCGGCTACCACCTGCCGCTGGACGCGCATCCCGAGCTGGGCAACAACGCCCGACTGGCCGCACTTCTGGACTGGCGGACCGAGCGCACCTGCGGCGAACAGGGGCTGCTGCACCTGGGCCGTCCCAACACCCCCAAGCCCCTGGCCGAACTGGCGCGGGAAATCGAACACAAACTGGGGCGCGCGCCCACCGTCATAGGCGACCCCGGCCAAATCCCGCACAAAGCGGCCTGGTGCAGCGGGGGGGCGCAGGGCTTTTTCCAAACGGCCATAGACCAAGGCGCGCAAGTTTACCTCACCGGCGAAATATCCGAGGCGCAATACCACCTGGCCAAAGAAACCGGCGTGAGCTTCATCTCCGCCGGCCACCACGCCACCGAGAGGGGCGGCATACAGGCCCTGGGGCAGGCGCTTGGGCAGCATTTCGGCATAGAAACCGACTTTTTCGATGAAGAAAACCCTGCGTAAAGTCAAACTCCGCCCTAATAATTTACCCGATTTTAAATAACGCTTTAAGCGGCCCTACTAATTCGGGTAGAATTGTCGGGTTTAATGGCTCGGTATTTTCAAAATCTTAGGATGACTGAAATAATGGAAAATCATGAAATCAATCAAGAACGCCGCCGCTTCCTCGTACTGGCGACGGCGGGGGCGGGCGGGGTGGCCGCCGGGGGCGTTGCCGTACCCTTCCTGGCCAGCTGGTCCCCTTCCGAGAAGGCCAAGGCCGCCGGTGCGCCTATAGAAATAGACATAGGCAAAATCGAAGCCGGGCAGATGCTGACGGCCGAATGGCAGGGCAAGCCCGTCTGGGTGGTAAACCGCACGGACCAGCAGATAAAGGACCTCAAAGGCCTGGACGGCATCTTGGCCGACCCCGATTCCGAAGTGGACCACCAGCCTGCGGACTGCAAAAACGAAACCCGCTCCATCAAGCCCAACATATTGGTAGCCATAGGCATCTGCACCCATTTGGGCTGCTCGCCGACCTACCGCCCCGATATCGCGCCGGCCGACTTGGGGGCGGATTGGAAAGGCGGCTTCTTCTGCCCCTGCCACGGCTCCAAATTCGACATAGCAGGCCGCGTCTACGCCGGCGTACCCGCCCCGACCAACCTAGTTGTTCCCCCGCATAAATACCTGAGCGACACCACCATCATGGTCGGTGACGAAGCATAAAAAAAGGGACTCCATCATGGCAAACCAAACCAATAGCAAAGCAAAGGCATTGTTGGACTGGGTGGACGCGCGCTTCCCCCTGTCTAAAATGTGGCGCGAACACCTGTCCGAATACTACGCGCCGAAAAACTTCAACTTCTGGTACTTCTTCGGCTCGCTGGCACTTCTGGTGCTGGTGATACAGATAGTCAGCGGGATATTCCTCGTCATGAACTTCAAACCCGACGGCAACCCCAACCAATACAACCTGCCGGCCGCGTTTACCGCCGTAGAATACATCATGCGCGACGTATCGGGGGGCTGGATTATCCGCTACATGCACTCCACGGGCGCATCCTTCTTCTTCATCGTCGTCTACCTGCACATGTTCCGCGGCCTGATTTACGGCTCGTTTAAAAAACCGCGCGAACTGGTATGGGTATTCGGCTCGCTGATTTTCCTGGCACTGATGGCCGAGGCCTTCATGGGCTACCTGCTGCCCTGGGGGCAGATGTCCTTCTGGGGCGCGCAGGTAATCATCAACCTGTTCTCCGCCATCCCCGTCATAGGCCCCGACCTGTCCATATGGATACGCGGCGACTTCACCATTTCCGATGCCACCTTAAACCGCTTCTTCGCCCTGCACGTCATCGCCGTGCCGCTGGTGCTGCTCGGTTTGGTCGTGGCGCACATCATCGCCCTGCACGAAGTCGGCTCGAACAACCCCGACGGCGTGGAAATCAAAAAACTCAAAGACGAACGCGGCGTACCGCTGGACGGCATCCCGTTCCATCCGTATTACACCGTCAAAGACATCTTGGGCGTAGTGGTTTTCCTGATTGTATTCTGCGCCGTCATGTTCTTCGCCCCCGAAGGCGGCGGCTACTTCCTGGAAGCCCCCAACTTCGACCCGGCCGACCCGCTCAAAACACCGGAACACATCGCGCCGGTATGGTATTTCACCCCGTTTTACGCCATTTTGCGCGCCATCCCTTCCCTGATGAACACCCAGATTTGGGGCGTAATCGGCATGGGTGCGGCGGTAGTATTAATCGCCCTGCTGCCCTGGTTGGACAAATCGCCCGTCAAATCCGTGCGCTACCGCAACCTGACCTTCAAAGCCATGCTGGTGATGTTCATCATCTCCTTTGTCGGATTGGGCATCTTGGGCGCGCTGGTGGCCGACAACACGCGCACCGACTTCGCCCGCTCGTTCAGCGGCTTCTATTTCCTGTTCTTTATCGCCATGCCCCTGTACACCAACCCCGACTGGATCAGGCTGGGCAAACAGGGGCATTGGGGCAAATTCCTGCTCAGCTGCGCCGTTTACCTGTTCATGCTGGTTTTCGGCTACAGCCTGGGCGCGCTTTTGCTGGAAAACAATACCGCGCGCGCTTTTGCCTTCCTCTACACCACCTTCTTCGCCATTACGCCGTTCGCAGGCTTTTTGAACAAGGAACACGAAGTGCCGACCCGCGTAACCATGAGTACCGGGCGGCAAAAGGTCATGTTCTTCGTCTACACGGCCATCACGCTGGTTGGCGCGTATCTGTTTGCAACGAATATCTGATGAGGGCGGCAAAATGAAAAACACATTGAAAAAATGGCTGGTTGCCGCTGTTGCGGCGGCATCGGCATCTTGGGCGGGCGCGGCCGGCCATGCGGCTTACGAACCGGTGGAAATCGACCTGGGCGACCAGGTGAGCCTGCAGCGCGGCGCACAGATTTTCAGCAATTACTGCCTGTCCTGCCACTCGGCGGCCAATATGCGCTTCAACCGTTTGAAGGACATAGGCCTGACCGACGAGGAAATTAAAAAGAACCTGATGTTCACCGGCGAAAAAGTCGGCGATGTCATGCACGCGGCCATGAATCCCAAGGACGCGAAAAAATGGTTCGGCGCGGCACCGCCGGATTTGACGCTGGTTGCCCGTTCGCGCGGCGCGGATTACCTGTACGCCTATATGCGCGGCTTCTACCGCGACCCGACCCGCCCGACCGGCTGGAACAATACGGTGTTCGACAAAGTGGGTATGCCGCATCCCTTGTGGGAACAACAAGGCATACGCGCGGTAGAACTGGATGCGAAAGGCCAGCCTGTCATGGTGGAAGACGGACACGGCGGGAAGAAACCCAAAATCAAGTGGGAATCGGCCGGCACGATGACGCGCAAGGCTTCGAACGGCAAATTCATCACCGCCGATTATGACGATTATGTCCGCGACTTGGTGGCCTTTTTGGTCTATATGGGCGAACCCGCCCAAATAGAACGCAAGCAAATCGGCTATTGGGTGATGATTTTCCTGTTGGCCGTCATGCTGCCTTTGGCATATTTCCTGAAAAAGGAATATTGGAAAGACGTGCATTGATGCTTGCCAAACAAGGCGGGGCTGGAAAAGCCCCGTTTTTTTGTGTTTCATGGCCGCGAGCCTTTACGCCGGATACGCGAAGATGTGCGGCGGGTTTGCCTTAGCCTCATCCTGCCCTTGTTTTGTATGGATGTGGTTCAATCCGCTATAATCGGCCTTGGTTTTTAGAAATGTCTTTGCCTATCATATAAAACCGGAGTAACCCCATTATGATGACGCTTTATTCAGGTATTACCTGCCCTTTCAGCCACCGCTGCCGTTTCGTCCTTTATGAAAAAGGGATGGATTTCGAAATCAAGGACGTGGATATTTTCAACAAGCCCGAAGATTTGGCAACCATGAACCCCTACAATCAGGTGCCGGTTTTGGTGGAACGGGATTTGATTTTGCACGAGTCCAATATTATCAACGAATATATAGACGAGCGTTTCCCCCACCCGCAGCTGATGCCCGGCGACCCTGTGCAGCGCGGGCGCGGGCGGTTGGTTTTGTACCGTTTGGAACGGGAGTTGTTCAATCATGTGCAGGTGTTGGAACGCCCGGAATCTACCTCCAAGGAGCAATCTAAGGCGCGCGAGGCCATAGGCCAGGGTCTGACTGTGCTGGCACCGGGCTTTACCAAGTATAAATATGTGTTGGGCGATGATTTTTCTATGATAGACGTGGCCCTCGCCCCGCTGTTGTGGCGTTTGGACCATTATGATATTAAGTTGGGCAAGACGGCGGTGAGTCTGTTAAAATATGCCGAACGTATTTTTCAGCGAGAGGCCTTTATCGCCGCCCTGACTCCGGCCGAAAAGGCCATGCGCCGTTAAGTTAAGGAAGATTATGGAAAAAGATATCCGCCCCTATCTGTTGCGCGCCCTTTATCAGTGGTGTATGGACAACGGCTGCACGCCCTATATCCGTGTTTGGGTAAATGAGTATACCCGCGTGCCTATGCAGTATGTGGTTGAAAACGAGATTGTGCTGAATATTGCCCCAAATGCCGTGCAGGGGTTGGATATAGGCGACGAATGGCTGAATTTTACCGCCCGTTTCAGTGGTGTGCCGCATGATATTTGGATTCCGCCCGGCCACGTTGTCGGCCTGTTCGCCCGCGAAAACGGCCAGGGCATGGGCTTTGAGCTGATTCCTTATGAGCGGTCTGAAGATGAGGATGAGGGGGAAGATGCCGCCCCGCCGCCTGAAGATGGGGAAAAGCCGAAAAACAAGGTGTTGAAGTTTGTGAAGAAAAATCCTTGAATCCGGCAAGGCAAGGCCGTCTGATTGGTTCAGACGGCTTGTTTTTTGCCAACTGTCAATCGGCGAATTGTTTTTTCAGGCGTTCGCGCCTTTCCTGCGCCTCCACGGACAGGGTGGCGGTGGGGCGGGCAAGCAGGCGTTTTAGGCCTATGGGTTCGCCGGTGTCCAGGCAGTAGCCGTATTCGCCCGAATCTATGGCCCGGATGGAGGCTTGGATTTTGTTCAGCATTTTGCGTTCGCGGTCGCGGGTACGCAGTTCCAAGGCGTATTCTTCCTCTTGGGTGGCGCGGTCGGCGGGGTCGGGGGCGGTTTCGTGCTTTTTGAGTTCGGCCGTGGTGCTGTTGGCGTTTTCTATCAGTTCGTTTTGCTGTTTGACCAAAAGTTCGCGGAAAAACGCCAGTTGGTCTTCGTTCATGTAGTCTTCCTCGGGACCATCCCAGTTCAATATGTCTTGCTCGGTCAGTTTGGCCATAATCGCCTCCTTTTTCACATTGGTGTTTTCGGTTTTTCAACTGCTTGAAAGACGGGGCAGGTTTCGTTTTATCCTATAAAAACAAATTTTTAGAATAAAAACAAGTCCTAAATGCACCCAACCCGGCCCCAAAAAGAGCGCATCATAGCATGTTTTAAACCGCCGGGCGGAAAAAGCATGGCGGCGGAATCAGGTGTTTTTGAACTGTGCGGCGATTTCCCGGGAACGCCGGACGCAGGCCGCCGCGCCCTCGGCTATGATGTCTTCGGTATTTTTGCGGCGGAAAACCTCCAAGGCGGCGGCGGTCGTTCCGCCTTTGGAGGTAACGTTTTGTTCCAATACGGTGAAATCTTCGCCGCTTTGTTCGGCCAAGGCCACCGCGCCTTTGAAGGTGGCCAGGCTCAACAGGCGCGCCTGTTGTCCGTCAAAGCCCTGCCGCCGCGCCGCTTCGGCCAAGGCCGCCATCAGGTAAAAGACATAGGCCGAACCGCTGCCGCTGATGCCGGTCAGTCCGTGCAGTTGTTCTTCTTGCTCCAGCCACAGTGTTATGCCGCAGGCCTGCATGATGGATTGCGCCAGACTGCGGTCCGCCTCTGATACGCCCTCTGCCGCAAACAGGCCGGTTACGCCCTCCCCTACGGCGCAAGGGGTGTTGGGGATGCAGCGTATGATGCGCCGGCTGCCGCCCAAATATTGTGCCAGGGTGCCGGTGTCCAATCCGGCCGCCACCGATAAAACCAATGCGCCGCCGGTCTGTATGTCGGAACAAGCCGCCTGCATATCCTGGGGCTTGACCGCCAGCACCAGTATGTCGCCCTCGGTCAGGACGGGCAGTTTTTCCGATACGGCAACGCCGAATTGCGCCGCCAGGCGGCCGCGTTTTTCCGCCCCCCGGTTGGCGACGTGGATGGGCAGTTCGGGGCGGTGCTGCCGCAGCCTGCCGATAATGGCGGCCGCCATGTTGCCGCCGCCTAGGAAGTAAAGGGTCATTTGCCGGCCTTTCTCTTTGCCTGTTGGGACGGCCGATTGTACAGAAATACGCCCCCGGGCCGCAATCGGCCGGCCGGGTGGCTTTTTGCGGTTGAAACCGCACCCGCTGAGGCGTTAGAATCGTGTTTTCCCCAAGGCGGCCGCGATTATGCCTTGCGCCCCGGCCATCCGCCGGCCGTATAACCGGAAAGGAATTATGATGAAGAAATTGTTTTTGCCCGCCCTGATGCTTTCGGCCTTGTTGGCAGGCCTGCCCGCCCGGGCCGAGTTTGTCGCCGCGTCCGAAAAGGATGCCGCGCCGGTTACGGTGGCCGAGGCCAAACTGGCCGGCGAACATCAGGTGGTGGTGGTGGAAGGGCATATTACCGGCCGTGCCGGCACGCTCAATCCGGAAGAATATTTTTTTAAAGACGCAACCGATACGGTCAAGGTGGAAATCAACAAGGATGTCTGGCGCGGCCAGAAGGTTTCGCCCGACACTTTAATCCGCATCACCGGCGAGGTGGACCACAATCCGTTCAATAAAACGGTGGAAATCGAGGTGCGCCATTTGGAAATCATCGGAAAATAGGCCGCAGGCCGTCTGAAATGGTTTCAGGCGGCCTTTTTTGTTGCACGCACGCCTCCAATTGAGGCAGATAGCGGCTTTTTTTGAAAACGGCATAGAATAAAACCCCTTTATTCTTTACAATAAACAATTACATTTACAAGAAATCCCAACAGAGGCACATTATGCAAATTACCGATTTGCTGGCATTCGGCGTGAAAAACAAAGCGTCCGACTTACACCTGTCATCCGGCCTGCCGCCTATGATACGCGTACACGGCGATGTCCGCCGCATCAACCTTCCGGAGATGAGTTCGGAGGAGGTCGGCCAAATGATTACATCCGTGATGAACGACCTGCAGCGCAAAAACTATCAGCAAAACCTGGAAACCGACTTTTCCTTCGAGCTGCCCAACGTGGCGCGCTTCCGTGTGAACGCGTTCAACACCAACAGGGGGCCTGCCGCCGTGTTCCGTACCATTCCGAGCAAGGTTTTGACGCTGGAAGACTTGAAGGCCCCGCGCATTTTCCAAAAAATCTCCGAAAACCCGCGCGGCCTGGTGCTGGTAACCGGGCCTACCGGTTCGGGCAAATCGACCACGCTGGCGGCGATGATCAACTACATCAACGAGACCCATTCGTCCCACATCCTGACCATTGAAGACCCGATTGAGTTTGTGCACGAAAGCAAAAAATGCCTGATCAACCAGCGCGAACTGCACGAGCACACCCACAGCTTCGCCAACGCCCTGCGTTCCGCCCTTCGTGAAGACCCCGATGTAATCCTGGTGGGCGAGATGCGCGACCCCGAAACCATAGGCCTGGCGCTGACCGCCGCCGAAACCGGCCACCTGGTATTCGGCACGCTGCACACCACCGGCGCGGCCAAAACCGTGGACCGTATCGTGGACGTATTCCCCGCCGGCGAAAAGGAAATGGTGCGTTCCATGTTATCCGAATCGCTGCGCGCGGTGATTTCGCAAACCCTGCTGAAAACCCGCGACGGCAACGGCCGCGTGGCCGCACACGAAATCCTGATTTCCACCGCCGCCGTGCGCAACCTGATTCGCGAAAACAAAATCGCCCAAATCGGTTCGGCACTGCAAACAGGCCAGGCTCACGGTATGCAGACGCTGGACCAGTCCCTGCAAAACCTGGTGCGCACCGGCGTGATTACCCAGGAAACCGCCCGCACCAAAGCCCAAAACGCCGATTACATGTAACTGAAACGGAGACGATATGAGCGACACAGAATCCGCAGCCGGCCTGCAAGACATCCTCAGCGAAATGGTCAACACCTATTCCGACCCCCCTCCTTTGGAACAGGAAGAGCCCGTCCGCAACCCTTCGCCCGCCGAAATCGGCCACCACCTGCACCCCATACTGGACCGCATGTGCCAATATGCCGAACAGCGCGGCGCATCCGATATCTTCATCAGCACCGGCTTTCCGCCCTCGGTCAAAATCGACGGCTCCATGATACCCGTGCCGCTGCCCGCCCTGACATCGGAAGAAACTGCGGCCATTGTGGCCTCCACCATGAATCCGTCCCAAAAACACGATTTCGTTAAAAACCTGGAGGTCAATTATTCCGTACAGTCCAAGGCCGACGTGCGCTACCGTGTGAACGCCTATCACGAACAGGGACGCTGCGGCCTGGTGATGCGCCGCGTGAACACCGAAATCCCGTCTGTAGAAGATTTGGCACTGCCTTTGAAATTAAAAGAACTGGTGATGCAGAAACGCGGCCTGTTGATTTTGGCCGGTGCAACCGGTTCGGGCAAATCCACATCCATGGCCGCCATGCTGGACCACCGCAACAAAAACCTGGCCGGCCACATCATCACCATAGAAGACCCTATCGAGTATTTGCATGTGCCCAAACGCTCCATCATCACCCAACGCGAGGTCGGTGTGGATACCGCAAGCTGGGAAGTGGCCGTGCAAAGCGCGATGCGTCAGGCACCCGATGTGGTCTGCGTGGGTGAGGTGCGCTCGATTGACAGTATGGAATACGCCCTGCAGCTGGCGCAAACCGGCCACTTGTGCATTTTCACCATCCACGCCAATACCGCCAGCCAAACCATAGAACGTATCATGAACCTGTATCCAGAAGAAAGGCACAAACAGGTGCTGATAGACTTGGCGATGAACACGGTTTCCATTATCGGCCAGCGGCTGGTGGTGAAAAAAGGCGGCAAAGGCCGCACGGCCATCGTCGATTTGCTGGTGAACACGCCCGCCGTTCAAGACTTGGTGTTCAAGGGCGACCTGATGGGCATCAAAGGCCTGATGGCGCGCAGCCAGGGCGAAGGTATGCAGACTTTCGACCAACACTTGTTCGACCTTTACCGCGCCGGTACGATAGATTACGATGAGGCCATACGCCAGGCCGACTCGGCCAACGACCTGCGCCTGCGTATCCAACTGTTTGAGGACGGCGAAAAAACAGACCACATTTTCGACCGCGTAAACGATTTGAACCTGATTTAAACACTTGCGGTAGGCCGTCTGAAACACTTCAGGCGGCCTTTTTTCCAAATCCACCGGCCCGCAAAAGCCTGCCGAATACGCCTTAACGGTTGAAACCCTGCCCTTTTGGACGGTAGAATCAGAATTTAAAGGGGTACACCGCCCCATATGTTGAAACAGCCGATCGAAATACATGAACCGCCTAATCCGACTGTCTTTTTTCCTGATACCATTAACCGTCCTGACAGCCTGCCCATATAAAAAGCCGGCATCCGTCCCCGTGCAGCCCAAGCAACAGGGCGGCCGTCCCGGAGCTTCTAACGGCAACACCGGCATTCCCCAACCTACGGGGCAGCGCAGCCCCATAGGGCTGGTCGTCAGCCCGGCCGGCAGCAGCGCATCCTACAAAGCGGTGGATTATTCCGTGATTCCGCAATGGCACCAGCAAAATTTCGTCAAAAGCCTGGAAGCCTTCATTCAAGGATGCGGAAAACTCCAGGCGCAGAGCGGCTGGCGCAACGTCTGCCTGCAGGCGGCGCAAACCCACCGCCAAAACCGCGCCGCGCAACAATTTTTCGAACAATACTTCACCCCCTGGCAGGTCAGCGAAAACGGCAAACTGGGCGGCACAGTAACCGGTTATTACGAACCCGTCCTAACCGGCGACACCCACGCCACCCACCGCGCCCGCTTTCCGATTTACGGCGTCCCCTACGACTTCGTTTCAGTAGAACTGCCGGCCAACTTGCGCAACAGCAAGACATCGGTACGCATCCGCAAAACCGGCCAAAACAGCGGCAGGATTGCCGCCGACGGCGAATACACCGCCAACCTGGCTTCATTTCCGATAAACGAACGCACCAAAGCACTGAAAGGCCGCTTTGCCGGCAACCGCTTCCTGCCCTACCACACCCGCAACGAAATCAACGGCGGCGCACTCAACGGCAAAGCCCCCATACTCGGCTACGCCGACGACCCCGTAGAACTGTTTTTCCTGCAAATACAAGGTTCTGGCCGCCTAAAAACCCCCACCGGCCAATACATCCGATTGGGCTATGCCGACAAAAACGAATACCCCTATGTTTCCATAGGACGCTATATGGCCGACCGGGGCTATCTTGCATTGGCGCAAACCACCATGCAGGGCATCAAAGACTATATGCGGCAGCACCCGCAAAAACTGGCCGAAGTATTGGGGCAGAATCCGAGCTACGTCTTCTTCCGCCGCCTGGACGACAACAGCGACGGCCCCATAGGCGCATTGGGAACGCCGCTGATGGGAGAATATGCCGGCGCGGTAGACCGCCACCATATTACCTTGGGCGCGCCCCTGTTTGTCGCCACCACCCATCCCGAAACCCAATACGGCCTAAACCGCCTGATTATGGCGCAGGATACCGGAAGCGCGATAAAGGGCGCGGTACGGGTGGACTATTTTTGGGGCTACGGCGACGAGGCCGGCCGGGTGGCGGGCAAAATGAAGCACCCGGGCTACGTTTGGCAGCTGCTGCCCAACGGCGTTTCCCCCCAATACCGCCCTTAGCGGCGGCACGGCTTTTCACACCGAAAACAAACCGGGCAGATGGCAAAAAGCCCGATTGCAAAATACGCAAAACACCCCATTTATATCAAACCGATTTTAAAAACCATACCGATATGCAACCCGTTACCATCTATACCGGCCCGCACTGCCCCTATTGCAACATGGCCAAAGCCCTACTCAAACAACTGGGCGTAAACGAACTCAAAGAAATCAACGCAATACAAAACCCGGCTGCTTTCGAAGCCATGCGCCAAACCACAGGGACGCGCACCGTGCCGCAAATCTTTATCGGCGACACCCATGTCGGCGGCTTCACCGACCTGCGCGCCCTGCATAACGGCGGCCGCCTGCTGCCCCTGCTGCAACAGGGCGGCAGCCAAACGCCGGAAAAACACCTTCCTTAACCAACCTGCCGTTTCAAACGGCCAACCTAAAAGCGAGAACCATAATGAGCGATCAAAACGCACAAGAATTACAACCCATATTCAGCATTGAAAAACTGTATGTGAAAGACTTGTCGCTGGAAGTGCCGCACGCGCCGCGCATCTTCCTGGAACAAGGCGATCCCAATGTCGAAATGCGGGTGGCCACCGAAAGCGAAAAATTGGAAGACAATTTTTACAATGTCGGCGTTACCGTTACCGTTACCGCAAAATTGGGCGACGAACGCGTAATGTTCCTAAACGAAGTTACCCAATGCGGTATTTTCCGTTTGGAAAACATCCCCGAGGACGATGTCAAACTGCTGTTGGGCGTGGCCTGCCCCAATATCCTGTTCCCCTACGCGCGCGAAGCCGTTTCCAGCGAAATCACCCGCGCCGGCTTCCCGCCCGTACTGCTGGCACCGATTAACTTCGAGTCCATCTACCAGCAACAGCAGGAACAGGGCAACGCCTAATCACCCGAAAAAAGCCGTCTGAAAGCGCGATTTGCGGTTTTCAGACGGCTTTTCCCATTTTTCAAGCCACAAAAAATACGGGCTGCCCGACAATACCCGGACAGCCCGCCTCACATAAAGGATTTACCTTATTTCCGCCACGACCCTACCCCGCCGCCTTACATCAGAGACAAATCCCAAGAATAAAAAGCCCAAAACCGGTGTTCAACGCACCACGAAATCCAACCTGTTGCAGATAGGGACGGCTGGCCGATTCCTATTTTTCGAAGTTTCCGCGTTTCGGGTAAAACAAACTAGCGTGCCAACGCAACAGTCATCCCATCATCGGAAAACCTAATTTCCTTAACGATGCGGAAATCCCTAGCCTCGCCATTAACCATAACCGGCTGCATGGTCTGCTGCTGCACCCAAGCCAAAGCGGCACTGTCGGTAGCCGGATTGCCGCTGGTACGGGTAATACGCGCATCCCGCACACTGCCGTCCGCCTTGATTGTAAAACTCATGGCCACTTTACCGCTAACCCTTGCGGCAGCCTCCTGACCATTCTGAAAGAAATGCACCTGTGCGCCGGAGGGTTGAGCGACAAACAGACCTACAGCCGATACCAGAGCCGAAAAAATAACTTTATTGTTCATGATGTTTTTACCCATAATGTGTTTGGTTTTATGAGCGCCTTGCCTAACTCGCGCTGTGTCTACGGCGTGCATTATCGTATCAGTTCCATATTTTTGCAATATCAAATTTGTCAAAAATTTTTTACGAATAGGCATTTTTAACGACAAACGGTACAAAAAACGACGAACGGTAGCAACCAAGCACGGCGAAAACTGACAATTTACGGCATTTCACAAACAAATCACACCCAATTCAAAAAATTTTTCAATATAAATCAACTTATTAAAAAACAACCCTTGCACGAGCAAATTTCCGCCATAAGAAATTTTATTAACAAGTATTTACAGATAAACGGTATGAAATACCGCCCATCCATGAAAAAATCACCATTCGGCAACATTTTATTGTAGTTTTTACACAACAAATTAAAGATGAGCGGCAAAATAAACCGCCTTAACGGTAATACTACTAAAATAAAAAAGCCGCCCGAATATCCGGACGGCTCTCCTATCTGAGGAAGGCTTACTACCCATCGCGCAAAATACGCCGGATGGCGGAAAGCTGCCGCCGGCTGACCGGCAACACCTCATCTATATCCAACACCTTAGCCCCCCAACTGGCATTGCCCTCATCGTCCTCCCCATCCAAACGAATCAGACTGTCCAGCGTATGACGCATCACCAACGCATTGCGGTGTACGCGGATAACCTTATCACCCAACAATTCTTCCCAATAAACCAAAGTCTTAGGCAACTCATAACTCTGGCCGTCCCCCGTAAACAGAAAAACAGTCTTATGTTCCGCCAACAGATAGCGTGCCTGCTGCCATGGGATTTCCACCATACGGTCGCGGTTGAAAACCTGAAAACTCTTAAATTCTTCGGCATTATTCTCATCGCTTTCCTGAACACGCGCCAAAGCCGTCTGCAAACGGGCGATTTTAATCGGTTTCAACAAATAATCGGCAGCCGCCAACTCAAAAGCCCGCAAAGCAAACTCTTCATAAGCCGTCGTAAAAATAACATGGGGCTGTTTCTTCGCAATCCGCTTAATCCGCTCGACAAATTCCAAACCCGTAATTTCGGGCATATTAATGTCGGAGAAAACAATATCCACCTCATGCACACTCAACCAATCCAAAGCATGTTGCGCATGATGAAAAGTCTTTAACAACACCACCCCGCACTCTTCCAACAACACACGCAGGCGTTCCGCTGCCAATACTTCGTCTTCAACAATAATCGCACTGGGCATAGTATGACCGTTTTTCCATTTAGTTATCGATTTAACCCTTAATGTTAGTGGGTTATCTGCCTGATAGCAACATCAAGATGGCCTTGCGCCGAAATAGCGGCCGTCCAAACACCATATTACACCAAAACACAGCCGATTCATCCAACTTCCTATACGGCCGTATTACCGCGTGTCCATATGCCATAACCGTTCAGACGGCCGGCAAACATCAAACAAGCAGTTTGCCGCGCAAAGAGAAAGTAAACGCCTCGGTAATCTCAATATCCACCATCTGATTAATCAAATCCGGACTGCCCGTAAAATTGACCACGCGGTTATTTGCAGTACGCGCCTGCAACTGGTCGGGATCCTTCTTCGACACCCCCTCCACCAGGCAACGCTGCACCGTCCCCGACATCGCCCGATTAATCCGCGCCGTCTCAGCCTCAATCACCTCATTCAAAGCCTCCAAACGCCTTACCTTTTCCTCATGCGGCGTATCATCATGCAGATTGGCGGCGGGCGTGCCCGGCCTGGGACTGTAAATAAAGACAAAGCTCAAATCGAAAGCAATATCCTTAACCAACTTCAAAGTCTGCTCAAACTCACGTTCGGTTTCACCCGGAAAGCCGACAATAAAATCCGAACTCAAACACAAATCGGGTCGGACGGCGCGCAGCTTGCGGATAATCGACTTATATTCCAAAGCAGTATAACCGCGCTTCATCGCACTCAACACACGGTCCGAACCACTTTGAATAGGCAAATGCAGATGCGAAACCAACTTCGGCAAATCACGATAACACTCAATAATCGCATCCGAAAACTCCCTGGGGTGGCTGGTTGTAAAACGGATACGCTCCAACCCCGGGATTTCATGGACAATTCGCAACAAAGTGGCAAAATCGCAAACCTCACCGTCATCCATCACACCACGGTAAGCATTCACATTCTGCCCCAACAAATTAACCTCCTTCACCCCCTGCTGCACCAAACCCGCAATCTCAGTCAGCACATCGTTCAAAGGCCGGGAAAACTCCTCCCCGCGCGTATAAGGCACCACGCAGAAAGAACAATATTTCGAACAACCCTCCATAATGGAAATAAATGCCGCTCCGCCATCCACCCTGGCGGGAGGCAGATGGTCAAACTTCTCAATTTCGGGAAACGAAATATCCACCTGGGGCAAGCCCGTCAATTTCTTATCGTCAATCAGCTTGGGCAAACGGTGCAAAGTTTGCGGGCCAAACACCACATCCACAAACGGCGCACGTTTGACAATGGCTTCCCCCTCCTGCGAAGCCACACAGCCCGCCACCCCGATAATCAAATCAGGGTTCTTATCCTTCAAAGGCCGGACACGCCCCAAATCGGAAAAAACCTTTTCCTGCGCCTTTTCCCGCACAGAACAAGTATTGAACAAAATAATATCGGCCTCATCGGGTTCGGAAACCTGCTCTATACCACCGTGTTCCTCTTCCAAAACAGACAGCATCTTCTCACTGTCATACTCATTCATCTGACATCCGAAAGTACGGATAAATACCTTTTTCATGGTTTGCTTCTTTCTCAGGTTGCCCGTAATCGCGGGGCTGATTCGTTGTTATAAAACCCGCTATTCTAACAGAAAAATATAAAACAATAAATTCAATTAATTATATAAAAACATAGTGGATTAAAATAAAAATAAGACAATACGGCAACGAATGCCGTGTACGGATAGTACATAAGCGCGTTGGCAACGCTGTGGCCTTGCGATTTTAATCCACTATAAAACCTATTCCAGGCTCAAAATCCCCTCTATAGCGGGAAACAACACAGACTCCGGTCAAGGCGCGGCCAACTTTTATCCTAATTAACTACAGCAGCTTGGGTAATGCCCATCTGGCAACCCTCAAACGAAAGGCCGGTATAAACCAGCCTTATCAACCCCCGATACCTATTGGCTTCGCGCTTTCAATTCCAAGCGTTCCTTAGGGGTCAAAATCCAAATTTCCTTAACATCACCATGATTATTCAGAAAGACACCCACCGGCTCACCCAAATAATTTTTCAACTTATTTTTAGTAATAAACCGATTATTCGTATCCTTAATACGGATAGCAGTCAGAGCATCCGTTTCCGTACGGTTATTATCCACCAAACCCAAAGTCAAAATCTGCGTCCAAGTCCACCCGTCCCCTGCCAAAACCACTTGGGGATAATCCACCTTTTTTAAAACAGCCAACTTAATATCAGGAGGCAACACACGGCCGGCCCATGCAAACTGAACACTCAACAAGAAAGCCGCACATGACAAAATTATTTTTTTCATCAAAATTTCCTTTCCTCGCTATCTGAAAAATAAAACAAAACCGGTCATCAAAAACCGGTTCTGTTCACAAACTACTTATTCGGCAGCACCCTGCACATCGGCCTTATCGACCAACTCAACCAAAGCCAGGGGCGCATTATCACCCTTGCGGAAGCCATATTTCAAAATACGGATATAACCCCCGTTGCGTTTGGCAAAGCGGATACCCAAATCATCAAACAGCTTTACCACCACCTGCCGGTCGCGGGTACGGTTGAAAGCCAAACGGCGGTTTGCCAAAGAAGGCTTTTTACCCAAAGTAATCAGCGGCTCGACAACCCGGCGCAACTCCTTGGCCTTAGGCAGAGTAGTTACAATGGTCTCATGACTTAACAGAGAATTTGCCATATTACGCAGCATGGCAGCACGATGACTGCTGGTGCGGTTTAATTTACGGTTACCATTACGATGACGCATACCATAATCCTTTTAATTCCAAACTTAAGGCCTTTCCAAACCTACAGGCGGCCAAGCTTCTAATTTCGATCCAAGAGTCAAACCCTTTGAAGCCAAAACTTCTTTAATTTCATTCAAAGATTTACGACCCAAATTAGGTGTTTTCAATAACTCAGTTTCCGTACGCTGAATCAAATCACCAATATAATAAATATCTTCTGCCTTCAAGCAGTTAGCTGAACGCACCGTCAATTCCAAATCATCTACCGGACGCAACAAAATCGGATCTATCGGCGGTGCCTTTTCTTCCACCTCTTCAACAGGCGTGCCCTGCAAATCAGCAAAGATAGACATCTGGTCGATTAAAATACGCGCAGCACTACGCACGGCCTCTTCAGGATCAATCGAACCATTGGTTTCAACATCCAAAATCAAACGATCCAAATCCGTACGTTGTTCCACACGTGCCGGCTCGACTTCAAAATTAACCCTTCTGATGGGCGAAAAACTCGCATCCAACTGGATGGTACCAATACGGTTTTCTTCGCGCGCTACACGACGCCCGGAAACCGTTTGATATCCCCGCCCTTGCTCGACTTTGATTTCGATTTCAACACTACCGTTATCTGCCAAATGACAAATAACATAATCAGGATTAATTATCTCAACATCATGCGGCAGATCAATATCACCGGCAAAAACCGCACCCGAACCCGTTTTATTCAGGGTAAGGGTTACTTCGCTACGGCCATGCAGCTTAAATACAATACCTTTAATATTCAATAAGATATCAACAACATCTTCTTGAACGCCTTCTAAAGTAGTGTATTCATGCAATACATTATTAATAAAGACTTCGGTAGGCGCAAAACCACTCATAGATGACAGTAAGATACGACGCAGAGCATTACCCAAAGTATGGCCAAAACCACGCTCAAAAGGCTGCATAGATACCCTTGCCCGAGTAGAAGATAGAGTATCCACATCAATCTGACGAGGTTTTAAAAATTCGGAAGTACTGTTTTGCATTTAACTGTCCCTCACGGAGCCAATATTACTTAGAATAAAACTCTACTACTAGCTGTTCGTTGATATCTCTTGACAATTCCGAGCGATCAGGCATATTTTTAAATGTGCCTTCCATTTTACCCGTATCGACTGAAACCCAAGAAGGCAGCCCGATCTGAGTGGCCAAACCCAATGCTTCTTGAATCCTAACCTGTTTTTTGGCCTTCTCACGAATAGAAACAATATCGCCGGCCTTTACTTGATATGAAGGAATATTTACCACTTGGCCATTTACCAAAATAGCCTTATGAGATACCAATTGACGTGCTTCCGCTCTGGTTGAGCCAAAACCCATACGGTACACGACATTGTCTAAGCGGGATTCCAACAATTGCAACAGCAATTCACCCGTAGAGCCTTTACGGCGAACAGCCTCTGCAAAATAACGACGGAATTGACGTTCCAATACCCCGTAAATACGGCGGATTTTCTGTTTTTCACGCAATTGCAAACCATAATCGGACAAACGCGGTTTCTTGATTCCGTGCTGACCCGGTGCTGTATCAATTTTGCACTTGGTATCCAAGGAGCGGCGGGCGCTTTTTAGAAAAAGATCAGTGCCCTCTCTGCGGGCTAATTTACATTTAGGGCCGGTATAACGTGCCATATCTCAAAACTCCAAATTAAATACGACGTTTCTTAGGTGGGCGGCAACCGTTGTGAGGCAACGGGGTAACATCAGTGATACTGGTAATCTTAAACCCAAGGGAATTTAGAGCACGCACAGAAGATTCGCGACCCGGACCCGGACCCTTAATTCGAACTTCTAAATTTTTAACACCATACTCTTGGGCAACTTTTCCAGCAGCTTCTGCAGCAACCTGTGCCGCAAATGGTGTACTTTTACGCGAACCCTTAAAACCGGCACCGCCAGAGGTAGCCCAAGACAACGCATTGCCCTGACGATCGGTAATAGTAATGATGGTATTATTAAAAGAAGCATGAATATGAACAATACCTTCACTAACGGTTTTACGTACTTTTTTACGTACACGCGATGCTGTGTTTGCTTTAGCCATTAAATTAAATCCTTAAAAATTATTTCTTACCTGCAATTGCCTTACGCGGACCCTTGCGGGTACGTGCATTGGTACGGGTTCGTTGGCCACGACATGGCAAACCGCGCCGATGGCGAAGGCCACGGTAACATCCCATATCCATTAACCGTTTGATATTCATAGTTACTTCACGGCGAAGGTCGCCTTCAACCTCATATTTGGCAACCTGCTCACGCAGAGCCTCCAACTGTCCTTCGTCCAAATCCTTTACCTTAATACCGGTCAATACTCCGGCGGCCTGGCAAATTAACTTAGCGCGAGAAGAACCAATGCCATAAATAGATTGCAGTCCAATCACAATATGCGCATTATTGGGGATATTAACCCCAGCAATTCGAGCCATACTTATTCCTTTATTAATAACTCAACTTCTCAAATAATAACATTTATCCCTGACGCTGCTTATGTCTAGGATCAGTACAAATTACACGGACGATCCTATTACGCCGAATAATTTTACAATTACGGCAAATTTTCTTAACAGAAGGCTGTACACGCATTATAATTTCCTTATTTACTGTGAGTCTACCGAGCACGGAATACAATACGTGCTCTCGTCAAATCATAGGGGGTTAGCTCAACCGTAACCTTATCCCCAGGTGAGATACGTATATAGTGCATACGCATCTTGCCGGAAATATGCCCTAAGACAACATGATCATTTTCCAACTTTACCATGAAAGTTGCATTTGGCAGGGTTTCCAGAATCTCACCCTGCATCTGAATAATATCTTCTTTTGCCATTTTATTTATGAGATGATGATTTCATATCAGAACGTTTTAACAAATACTCATACTGCTGGGTCATTTTATAAGAAGAAATCTGCGTATTAAAATCCATTGTTACAACCACCAAAATTAATAAAGACGTGCCACCTAAAGCAAAAGAAATATTAAATGTTGAAGTTAATAACTCTGGAATTAAGCAAATAACCGTAATATAAATTGCCCCCCAAAATGTTAATCTTGTAACAATATTCTCCAAATATTGAGCAGTCTGCAAACCTGGACGAATATTTGGAATGACAGCTCCGCTTTTCTTCAGATTTTCAGCCATTTCTTTAGGGCTGAACACCAATGCCGTATAAAAATAACAAAAAAAGATGATTGATGCGGCAAATAGAGCAATATAAATTGGCTGCCCGTGTTGCAATAAATCCGCAATCTTCTGTATAAACCCACCTATATTATTTGTCTCGCCAACCCAACCTATTAATGTTGCCGGAAATAAGATAATACTGGACGCGAAAATAGGCGGTATCACTCCTGCCATATTTAATTTAAAAGGCATATGGGTATTTTGACTATGCCCCCCAAACTGCCTCTTGGCATAATGAACAGGTATTTTCCTTTGAGCTGCTTCAAAAAAAACAACAATATATACTAAAAATAACGTACCAGCAGCCAATCCTATTGCAATATAGGGTCTTTGCAAGACCATACTCCACAACTGTATAATACTGGCAGGGATACCTGCAGCAATACCGGCTGTAATAATTAATGAAATTCCATTACCAATACCACGTTCGGTTATTTGTTCTCCAAGCCACATTAAAAACATAGTCCCTGTTACCAAACAAATAATGGCAGAAGTATAAAATTCTAGCTGATTCGTAACCACTACGTTTTGATGATATACCACACTAGCAACAGCAAAACTCTGAACCACTGCTAATGCGACAGTTCCTAAACGAGTATATTTAGTAATTGTTTTCCTTCCAGCTTCACCTTCTTTTTTTAAAGCTTTCAAAGATGGGATAATCTCTGTGGCTAACTGTATAACAATTGATGCTGAAATATAGGGCATTATACCGATTGCAAAAATACTAAAGCGCTCCAGCGATCCTCCCGAGAACATATTCAACATACCCAGAATACCGCTGCTTGCGCTTTTGTTATATAACTCAGCGAGAGCAGCTGCATCCACACCCGGTACCGGAATATGGGCACCAATACGAAATACGATTAATGCCCCCAGTAAAAATATTAACCGGTTCTTTAACTCATCAGATTTAAATAAACCCGATGTTGTTTTTTGATCAGCCACTTTATACATTAACCCTATTATTCTTCCACCCTACCACCAGCGGCTTCAATTGCTAGTTTGGCATTTTTGGTGGCTTTTATACCACTAAGTATAATTGGTTTAGAAAGTTTGCCAGAAGCAATTACCTTAACAGAAGTAATTTGATTTGATACCAAACCAACTTTTCTTAATGCAGAAACGTTAATTTTATCAAAATCTGTAATAGCTTCCAATTCATTTAGCCGTAATTCGGCACTTTTAGAAGCGGTCAAGGAATTAAAACCTCTTTTAGGCAGGCGTCTTTGTAAAGGCATTTGTCCGCCCTCAAAACCAGTTTTATGGAATCCACCAGCACGGCTTTTTTGTCCTTTATGGCCACGACCACCAGTTTTACCTAATCCACTGCCAATACCGCGGCCAACCCTGCGACGAGACTTTGTTGCACCAAATGCGGGACAAATAGAATTCAAAAACATATTTTAGGACTCCACTTTCAATAGATAATTAATTTTATTAATCATACCGCGATTTTCAGGAGTATCCAATACGTTAACCGTATGCTCTCTATGACGAAGACCTAATCCACGAGCACAATCACGATGTGATTTTATAGTACCGATTAAACTTTTAACTAAAGTAACTTTAATCCTTTTTTGTTCAGTCATTACCTACCCCTAAAATTTCTTCTACTGATAATCCGCGTTTAGCAGCAATTTCACTTGGTGTGCATAATTTTGACAAACCATCTAATGTGGCACGTACAATATTATAAGGATTTGTCGATCCATGTACCTTAGCGGAAATATTATGCACGCCCAAAGCATCAAATACTAAACGCATAGGACCGCCTGCTTTCACGCCATTACCATCTTTTGCCGGCTGCATAAAGACACGGGTCGCACCATGTTTACCAAAAACCTCATGATGAATAGTTCCATTTTTTAATGGTACTTTTATCATGGAGCGACGCGCCTGATCCATGGCTTTTTGTACTGCAACGGGAACTTCCTTAGATTTTCCCTTACCCATACCTATACGGCCATCCCCATCACCAACCACTGTTAAAGCTGAGAATGCCATTATACGGCCACCTTTAACTACTTTAGTTACTCGGTTTACCGCAACCATTTTTTCAATTAAACCATCGCCACGTTCTTCTGTTTCGTGTCTTGCCATGTTCCACTCCAAACTTAATTATCTTTTAAAAACTTAAGCCATTCTCACGCGCAGCTTCCGCCAAAGCCTTAACACGACCATGATATTGAAAGCCCGATCTATCAAAAGCAACTTTCTCTATCCCTATAGCTTTTGCTTTTTCAGCAATTCGTTTACCAATCAAAGCAGCCGCTTCAATATTGCTACCTGATTTCAAAGTATTACGTACTTCTAGTTCCAAGGTAGAAGCGGAAGTCAATACTTGATCACCGCTAATATTGATTATTTGGGCATAAATATGATTATTCGTACGCAGTACACATAAACGAACCATTTTTAAATTTGCAATACGAATACGGGTTTTACGGGCACGGCGGAGCCTATTTATACGTTTATCCATTATTATTCAAACCTTAGTTATTTTTTCTTCGCTTCTTTCATTGCAACTTTTTCACCCACATACCGGATGCCTTTGCCTTTATAAGGCTCAGGTGGACGAAATGCACGAATCTCAGCAGCAACTTGTCCGATGATTTGTTTATCAGCACCAGTTAGAACTATTTCAGTCTGGGATGGGGTTTGTACCGAAACTCCTTTAGGCATCTCATAAACTACAGGATGGGAAAAACCTAATGAAAGATTTAAAGTAGAACCTTGGGATTGGGCACGGTAACCAACTCCAATCAATTGAAGTTTTTTCTCAAACCCTTCTGTAACTCCTTTAACCATATTGGATATTAATGCACGCATCGTACCTGACATGGCATTTGCTTGCTTACTATTATTAGTCGGTGTAAAGGTTAAATTATTTTCATCTAATTTAACACAAACATCCGTATTCAATGGTAAAGATAATTCACCACCTTTGCCCTTGATGGTTAATATATCTGATCCAAATTTAACTTCGACACCAGTGGGAATGATTACTGGATTTTTTGCTACGCGAGACATGTTATCAACTCTCCTAGGCAACAATACATAATAATTCGCCACCGACACCTTCGGATCGAGCCTTACGATCTGTCATCACACCTTTTGAGGTACTTATAATCGCCACACCTAATCCATTCATGACATAAGGGATTTCATTGGAACCCTTATAGACTCGAAGCCCCGGCCTAGAAATACGTTTAATTTGTTCAATAACAGGATGTCCTGCATAATATTTCAATTCAATTTCCAAAACTGGTTTTGTATCAGTGGAAACCAAAAAATTTTCTATATATCCTTCTTCTTTCAATACTTTTGCAATAGCACATTTTATTTTAGAAGACGGCATAGCTACGGATATTTTATTTGCCCGTTGTGCGTTACGAATACGGGTCAACATATCGGAAATAGGATCATGCATACTCATTTAATTTCCCCTACTTACCAGCTGGCCTTGATTACGCCAGGGATTTCACCACGCATGGCAATTTCACGAATTTTAATACGGCCTAATCCAAATTTACGGAATGTGCCACGAGGACGGCCAGTTAGTGCGCAACGACGACGCTGCCTGATTGGAGCGGCATTACGAGGAATACTTTGCAATTTTAAACGAGCTTCAAAGCGTTCTTCGTCCGTTAAATTAATGTTATTGGCAACAGCCAAAATAGCTGCTCGCTTAGCCGCATACTTTTTTGCTAGTGCAATTCGTTTTATTTCACGATTAATTAATGCTTTTTTTGCCATGACTATCCCTTAAATGGAAATTTGAATAATGCTAATAAAGCCTTTGCCTCTTCATCAGTTTTCGCAGAAGTTGTAATCGTGATATTTAAACCACGTAAAGCATCTATTTTATCATATTCAATTTCTGGGAAAATAATCTGCTCACGAATACCCATATTATAATTACCGCGACCATCAAAAGATTTTCCATTGACCCCGCGAAAATCACGTACACGTGGTAATGCTATCGTAATCAATCTATCTAAAAATTCAAACATCTGATCGCGCCGCAAGGTTACTTTACAGCCTACCGGGTAATTATCCCGAATTTTAAAACCTGCAATTGATTTACGTGCGACTGTGATAATGGGTTTTTGACCTGCAATTTTTTCCAAATCGCTTACAGCATGCTCCATAACTTTCTTATCTGCAACAGCCTCGCCAACACCCATATTCAATGTAATTTTTTCGATACGGGGAACTTCCATTACAGACTTATAATTAAATTGTTTAATTAATTCTGGAACAATGGTATTTTTATAAAACTCTTTTAAACGAGCCATAACTTTATTACTCCTTAGGCGTCACATCAATCTGGGAACCGGTGGATTTATATATGCGAACACGTTTCACCTTATCTCCACCCTCAATGAGTTTAATACCTACGCGATCAGCCTTTTGAGTTTCCGGATTATAGATAGCAACATTAGAGATATCTAAAGGCATATTTTTAATTAAAATACCACCTTCTATGCCCCTCATTGGAATAGGTTTTTGATGACGTTTGGCAATATTAATTCCATCAACTATAATTTTTTGTCCCATAACAGCAATGACTTTACCTTGCTTACCTTTGTCTTTGCCAGTTAAAACAACTACCTGGTCGCCCTTAATAATTTTATTCATTATAATCCCTTCACAGCACTTCGGGTGCCAATGAAACAATTTTCATAAAACGCTCAGTACGAAGTTCTCGAGTTACCGGGCCAAAAATACGTGTACCCATAGGTTCTAATTTATTGTTCAACAAGACTGCCGCATTATTATCAAATTTAATAAGCGCACCATCTGGACGACGCACACCTTTAGCAGTACGAACAACTACCGCATTATATACATCACCTTTTTTAACCCGACCGCGGGGAGCTGCATCTTTTATAGCTACTTTAATAATATCGCCTACGCCGGCATAACGACGTTTAGAGCCGCCCAATACCTTTATGCACATAACGCGACGCGCACCAGAATTATCAGCGACATCTAAGATAGTCTGCATCTGAATCATTTTTTTACCTTTAAATAATCCAACTTAATTTATTACTACTTTTTAGGAAAAATTATTTAATCCTAAAAAACCTAAAAAATTTAGATTCCAAATAAATCAGTTTTGGCCCCGCAGGGAAAGAAACCATTAGGAAACCAATGGTTGAAGAACGGATTTTACAGGGATTTCAACAATCCTGCAAGCATCCGCCCTATTTAGATAAAATCTGTAGTTGAAATCAAACAGTTTTTGCTTTCTCAACCAATTCCTTTACTATCCAGGATTTGGTCTTGGACAAAGGCCTGCTTTCCTCAATGATTACAATATCACCGACAGCATATTGATTCGTTTCATCATGAGCATGAAGTTTCGTAGAACGGCGAATTACTTTACCATACAAGGGGTGTTTCACTCTACGTTCAATCAATACAGTAACTGTTTTATCCATCTTGTCACTGATTACTTTACCCTGCAAAGTACGAACGTTTTTTTCCTCACTCATGATTTTGCACCCTTCTCAGCAAGAACAGTTTTGATACGAGCAATATTGCGACGAACCATCTTCAAGTCACTGGTCTTGCCTAACTGACCAGTAGCATGTTGCATCCTCAAACCAAACTGGGTCTTTAGCAAATTGACTAAATCGATATTCAATTGCTCGACTGATTTATCCTTCAATTCCCTAACCTTCATCATTTACCTACCTGTCTCACTACAAATGTAGTTGGAATGGGTAATTTAGCAGCAGCCAATGCAAATGCCTCACGGGCTAGAGTTTCTGCCACGCCATCCATCTCATACAAAATTTTACCTGGCTGGATCTCTGCCACATAATACTCTACAGAACCTTTACCACCGCCCATACGAACTTGAATAGGTTTGGCGGTAATCGGTTTGTCTGGGAATACGCGAATCCAAATACGGCCACCGCGTTTAATATGCCTGGTCATTGCACGACGAGCAGCTTCAATTTGACGAGCAGTAAGACGGCCACGCCCAATAGCTTTCAAACCAAAGTCTCCAAAACTTACCATATTGCCACGCGTAGCAATGCCATTATTGCGGCCTTTATGCTGTTTGCGATATTTTAGTCTAGTTGGCTGCAGCATTTCGACTTACCTTTCTGCGTTTATTTTCTTGGTCGGGCTTTGTCTGGGCAACTTCATTACCTTCACCGGTATAAACCCAAACTTTCAAACCAATTACACCATAAGTGGTATGCGCCTCACTTGTTGCGTAATCTACATTTGCACGCAGGGTGTGCAAGGGAACGCGACCTTCACGATACCATTCGCTACGGGCTATATCGGCACCATTTAAACGACCGGAAGTCATGATTTTAATGCCTTTTGCTCCGACTTTCATAGCATTTTGCATGGCCCGTTTCATGGCTCGACGAAATTGAACGCGTTTTTCCAACTGCTGGGCAATGCCATCCGCAATAATTTGCGCATCCAGTTCAGGCTTACGAATTTCCTCGATATTCACGTGAACCGGAACACCCATCAGGTTTTGCAAATCACGTTTCAAATCTTCGATATCGCTACCTTTTTTTCCAATAACGGTTCCCGGGCGAGCCGAGTGGATAGTGATACGGGCGGATTTTGCGGGACGCTCAATAACAACGCGGCCAACAGACGCACTTGCCAAGCGTTTATGCAAATATTCCCGAACATCAATATCTTGTTTCAGAATGGTCGAAAAATCAGATGTTTTAGCGAACCATTTGGAAGACCAATCTTTATTTACCGCCAGGCGAAAGCCAGTCGGATGAATTTTTTGTCCCATAGCTTTTCCTTAGTTGCCTACCGTTACATTAATATGACAAGTTTGTTTTTCGATACGGTTTCCACGGCCTTTTGCGCGAGCTTGAAAGCGTTTCAATGATGAGGCCTTGTCTACATAAATAGTAAGGACTTTTAACTCATCAATATCGGCACCTTCATTATGCTCTGCATTAGCAATAGCAGATTCCAATACTTTTTTTATTAACTCAGCACCTTTTTTAGGGCTGAATGCCAAGATATTTAACGCTTGGGCAACATCTTTTCCACGAATCAAATCTGCTACCAGGCGGGCCTTTTGAGCAGAGATGCGGGCATTTTTATGTGATGCAGATACTCTCATGTTATTTCCCTATTTTTTCTTCGCTTTTTTATCAGCCAGATGGCCTTTAAAAGTACGGGTCAATGAGAACTCACCTAATTTGTGGCCAACCATATTGTCGCTGATAAATACGGGTACATGGGTACGGCCGTTATGTACGGCAATAGTCAAACCAATAAAATCAGGCAATATGGTTGAACGGCGAGACCAAGTTTTAATTGGCCGTTTGTCATTATTTGCACGAGCGGCATCTACCTTTTTAAGCAGATGCAAATCCACATATGGGCCTTTTTTCAATGAACGTGCCATGTCAATTAACCTTTATTTGAATAACGACGGCGAACAATCATGTTGTCCGTGCGCTTATTGTTGCGTGTACGATAGCCTTTAGCCGGTGTTCCCCACGGGCTGACAGGTTCGCGTGCCTCACCGGTACGTCCCTCACCGCCACCATGCGGGTGATCAACAGGGTTCATTACGACACCGCGTACCGTCGGGCGGATACCGCGCCAACGGTTGGCTCCGGCTTTACCGATTTTTTTCAGGCTCTGTTCTTCATTGCCAACTTCGCCGATGGTTGCACGGCAGTCGATGTGGATTTTACGCACTTCGCCCGAACGCAAACGGATTTGTGCGTATACGCCTTCTTTGGCCAGGACAACTGCTGAAGCTCCGGCAGAACGGGCAATCTGCGCCCCTTTACCGGGTTTCATTTCAATGCAGTGTACGGTTGTACCAACAGGTATGTTCCGGATAGGCAGTGTATTGCCGGCTTTAATTGCTGCTTCAGATCCGGATACCAGAACCGCACCTACCTGAATACCCCGGGGGGCAATAATATAACGCCGTTCGCCATCGGCATAGCACAATAAGGCTATGTGCGCTGTGCGGTTCGGATCATATTCGATACGTTCTACTTTTGCGGGAATACCGTCTTTATTGCGCTTGAAATCCACTATGCGATAATGGTGTTTGTGGCCGCCGCCTTTATGACGGGTGGTGATATGACCATTATTGTTGCGGCCGGCGGTGGAATTTTGTTTTTCAACCAGTGCCGCATAGGGTGCGCCTTTATGCAGACCTTCCGTAGTAACGCGAACCATGCCGCGTCGGCCAGCAGAGGTCGGCTTCATTTTGACAATAGCCATAATACTTATTCCTTATCTGCTGCAACTGCTGCGGTTTCAAGATTCAATTCTTGACCTTCCACCAATGCCACATAGGCTTTTTTTACATCGCTGCGGCGATACACGGTACGGCCGAAGCGTCTTACCTTACCTTTGGTGGTGGTAGTGGTAACAGAAGCAACTTTTACGCCAAACAACATCTCAACAGCGGCTTTGATTTCCGGTTTGGTTGCGTTGGGCAATACTTTAAAAGTTATTTGGTTACGTTTTTCTGCCAGCAAGTTGCTTTTTTCAGAAACAACAGGCGCCAGAATTATTTTGGTCAGGCGTTCTTGATTCATGCCCATTGCTCCTCTAACTGTGCAACCGCAGCTTTGGTAATCACTACTTTTTTATAACGCAGCAGGTTGTAGGGGTCAATTTGGTGTGCTTCCAAAACCAATACGTTTGGCAGGTTGCGTGAAGAGAGGTAGACGTTCTCATCAAGTTGTTTGGTTACAAACAATACCTGCTCCAAACCCATTTGTTTCACCTGTTCGGCAAAGATTTTGGTTTTGGGTGTGGCGATAGAAAGCTCTTCGATGACCAGCAGGCGTTCTTCCCTTACCAATTGCGACAGGATGGTGGCCATGCCGGCACGATACATTTTGCGGTTTACTTTTTGGGTAAAGTTTTCGTCCGGTTTGTTGGGGAAGGCGCGGCCGCCGCTCCGCCACAACGGGGAAGAGGTCATACCGGAACGGGCACGGCCGGTACCTTTTTGACGCCACGGTTTTTTGGTGGAGTGTTTTACTTCGGCACGGGTCAGTTGTGCGCGGTTGCCGGAACGGGCATTTGCCAAAAAGGCGGTAACCAGTTGGTGTACCAATGCTTCGTTGTATTCGCGCGCAAACAGGGTGTCGGAAGCAGACAGTGTGCCTGAAACCTGACCTTGGGGGTTAATTACGTTTAATTCCATTACGCACCTACTTTCACTGCGGGACGTACAACGACATCGCTGTTGATGGCGCCGGGAACGGCACCTTTGACCAGCAACAGGTTGCGTTCTGCATCAACCCGTACGATTTCCAAGTTTTGCACGGTGGATTTGGTATTGCCGTATTGTCCGGCCATGCGCTGACCCGGGAATACGCGGCCCGGATCTTGTGCCATGCCTATGGAACCCGGCACGCGGTGCGAACGGGAGTTACCGTGGGAAGTGCGTTGCGAATCGAAATTATGGCGTTTGATGGTACCGGAGAAGCCTTTGCCTTTGGAGGTACCGGTAATATCGACCAGTTGGCCGGCTTCGAACATGGCCACGGTGATTTCCGCACCCGCCTGCAAGTCGGCCAGCTTTTCTTCGGAAACGGTAAATTCGAGCAGGCCGCGCCCCGCCTCAACGCCTGCTTTGGCGAAGTGGCCGGCTTGGGCTTTGTTTACCTTTTTTGCTTTTTTCTGTCCAAAGGTAACTTGGACGGCCGTGTAGCCGTCGGTATCTTTGGATTTCAGTTGGGTGACGCGGTTTGCGGTCATTTCCAACACGGTTACCGGAACAGAAGCACCCTGTTCGTTAAACACGCGGGTCATGCCCACTTTGCGTCCAACCAGACCTAAAGTCATGATTATTTTCCTTTAAATTAAAGGGGTTGGCTGCGATTGGCCAACCATTGGACAAAAGTTACAATCTTGGCATCCAGGGCCAAGGTCGGGACTATACTACATTAAGGTATGCTTTTTCAAGGAGAAAATGATTAATTTGTTTGCTTGGGCGCAAAATGGCCGTCATGTGTGCCGTAATCCGCCAAGAAGGGGGTTGCGGTTTTTGTGTATTCCGGGGGAATCGCCCATTTTTGATGACGCTGCGGGAATTTGAAACCCTGCCAGGCGGCAGGGTCGGTGTCGGGTCTCCGGCGGTTGGGGCAAACTGCTTTCGGCTATGCGCTGTCAGCGTATCAGTTGGTTCAGTTCGCCTTTTGCGTAGCGGTTGGCCATTTTTTCCAGTGAAACGGGTTTGATTTTACTTGCCTGTCCTTCGCAGCCGAAGGCCAGGTAGCGGGCGACACAGATGTCTTTCATGGCGGTTATGGTTTTGGCCAGGTATTTGCGCGGGTCGAATTCGGAGGGGTTTTCCGCCATAAAGCGGCGGATGGCGCCGGTGGAGGCGAGGCGCAGGTCGGTGTCGATGTTGACTTTGCGCACGCCGTGTTTGATGCCTTCGACGATTTCTTCTACGGGTACGCCGTAGGTTTCGCCGATTTTGCCGCCGTATTCGTTGATGACTTTCAGCCATTCTTGGGGAACGGAGCTGGAGCCGTGCATGACGATGTGGGTGTTGGGCAGGGCCTGGTGGATTTCTTTGATGCGGTCGATGCGCAATACGTCGCCGGTGGGCGGACGGGTGAATTTGTATGCGCCGTGGCTGGTGCCGACGGCGATGGCGAGCGCGTCCACGCCGGTGTCTTTAACAAAGCGCACGGCATCTTCGACGCTGGTGAGCATTTGGTCGTGGGAGAGTTTGCCGACTGCGCCTACGCCGTCTTCTTCGCCTGCTTCGCCGGTTTCGAGGTTGCCCAATACGCCGATTTCGCCTTCGACGGATACGCCGCAGGCGTGGGAGAAATTGACTACGGTGCGGGTGGCTTGGACGTTGTATTCATAAGTAGAAGGGGTTTTGCCGTCTTCCAGCAGCGAGCCGTCCATCATGACGGAGGAGAAACCGAGTTGGATGGAGCGTTGGCACACGTCGGGCGATGCGCCGTGGTCCTGGTGCATGACGACGGGGATGTGCGGGAATTCTTCGACGGCGGCGAGGATGAGGTGGCGCAAAAACGGCGCACCTGCGTATTTGCGTGCGCCTGCGCTCGCCTGTACGATTACGGGGGCGTTTACGGAATCGGCAGCCTCCATGATGGCGCGCATTTGTTCGAGGTTGTTGACGTTGAAGGCGGGCAGGCCGTAGTTGTTTTCGGCGGCGTGGTCTAGCAGTTGGCGCATGGATACGAGGGCCATAGGGAAACTCCTGTGGGTTGTAGTCTGGTGTAGCCTTTGCGCGGATTATAACAAAGAAAAAAGGCCGTCTGAAAGCGCAATCGGGCATTCCTGCGGCCTTTTCTCCGGATGGGGCGGTGCATCAAAATAAAAGTTGGGAGTTGGTAACGCAGGGGTTTTTCCTGTCCCAGGCGTAACCGGCCAGGATGGCGCACACCATGCGGGTAACTTCGGGGTTGCGGTCGCGGCTGAAAATGAGTTCTTGGAAACGGCCGTCATACCAGCCCTTTATATAGCTGCCGAAGGTATTGACCCCGCTCATCAGCGGTACGGCAAATTCGTTTTTCCAATCCACAGGGCGGCCGCGCAGTTGTTTGGTTACGCATTGGGCGGCCAGTTTGGCCGACTGCACGGCTATGGTTACCCCCGAGGAGAAGACGGGGTCGAGAAATTCGCTGGATGCGCCAAGCAGGGCGAAATGGCGGCCGTATAATCCTTTGGATTTGGTGGTGTAGCCGGGCAGGTAGTTGAACGGGAAGTCGTTTTCCCATTTGGCATCGGCCAGTATTTCGGCCAGGAACGGCACTTCGGCAACGGTTTTTGTCAGAATCTGCGCGCTGCTCAAATGGCGGAAATAGTGTTCTTCGCCGACCACGCCTATGGAGCTGCGGCCGTTGCTGAACGGTATCAGCCATACCCAGATGTCGCGGTGTTCGGGGTGGATGCAGACCAGGTTTTTGTTGCGGTCGAATTTGTCGGAGGTGATGCGGTCGTCTATGTGGGTGAAATGCACCTGGCGCATGACGGTGTCGGGCGGCAGCTCCCAGCCCATCAGGCGCGGCAGGGCGCGGTAGAAGCCGCTGGCATCCAGCACGAAGCGCGCCTCTATATCGTAAACGTCGCCGTTGTCGCGCTCCACGGTCAGTAAGACGGTGTCGCCGTTGTTGTCGAAGGTTTTGAGCGATTCGCCAAAACGCGCCACCACGCCCTGTTTCACCGCCTCGTCTATCAGCAGTTTGTCGAACTGGGCGCGCGGCACGTTGAAGGCGGTGGTATGTCCCGCGCTGAATTTGTCCAAAAAGCTGAACGTGCTGTAGCGGCTGCCCCAGGAAAAGGCAAAGCCGTTTTTGTATTGGAAACCCAATCCCGCCGCCCGCACCGGCTTTAGCAGCCCGGCCTCATCCAAGATGTCCATCGCATACGGCAACAGGCTCTCGCCTATGACGAAACGCGGAAAGTATTGTTTCTCCAATACGCAGACATTGAACCCCTGCTTAGTCAGCAGTGCGGCCGATACGGTGCCCGCCGGCCCTGCGCCGATAACCACGACATCGTAAATGTTAGAAGGTGAAGGCACTGTCCTTTTTCCTCGTTTGCCCGGCTATGGGAAACCGGTTGCGTCATCTGTCAAAAAATATCCGAATTCAGGCAGCCATTGTAATGACAAACCGCATTTATTGACAATCGGCTAAAAAGGGCGGCGATATGCGCCGGCAACCGGCGGACGGGCGTTCGATGCCGTCTGAAAGCGCGTATAATACCGCCCCGCTTGAAACAGATTTCCCTTTTCCCACCCATAAAGGTTCTCCAAATGAATAATCCCCCAATCAAATACAAACGCGTCCTGCTGAAACTATCCGGCGAGGCACTGATGGGCAAGGACCCCTTCGGCATCAACCGCGAAACCATCATGCAGATTGTCGGCCAGGTAAAGGAAATTGTCGGAATGGGCGTGCAGGTCGGCGTGGTGGTCGGAGGCGGCAATATTTTCCGGGGCGTGTCGGCGCAGGCGGGCAACATGGACAGGGCCACCGCCGACTACATGGGCATGATGGCCACGGTCATGAACGCGCTGGCCTTGAAGGACGCTTTCGAATCGCTGGGCATCAAGGCGCGCGTCCAGTCTGCACTCTCCATGCAGCAGATTGCCGAGACCTACGCCCGTCCCAAGGCGATACAGTATTTGGAGGAAGGCAAAGTGGTGATTTTCGCCGCCGGCACGGGCAACCCCTTCTTCACCACCGACACCGCCGCCGCCCTGCGCGGAGCGGAAATGAACTGCGACGTGATGCTCAAGGCCACCAATGTGGACGGCGTATACAGCGCAGACCCGAAAAAAGACCCGTCCGCCACCCGCTACGAAACCATCACCTTTGACGATGCCTTAAACAAGCGGCTCAAAGTGATGGATGCCACGGCCTTTGCCCTGTGCCGCGAACGCCAGCTCAACATCGTGGTATTCGGCATAGGCAGGGAGGGCGCGTTGAAACGCGTGGTTTGCGGCGAGGACGAAGGAACTTTGGTTCACTGTTAAAGCCGATACGAACCTGAAATACCCAACCTTAGGGCAGAAACAATCCATACCCGGCTAATGGATTCGGGCCGTCCGGGCAATTTCACCCGAACGGCCCGCACCTTATCCCTGTCCGCCGAATTTTACCGTGATGATTTTCTGGTCGGCATTATTCCTGCCCCAAGCCGTCTTATACAGCAGGCGCAAGAGCCAGGGATAACGGTGTACGCAGCGTTCCATCAGGCCGGATACTTTTTCCACGCGCAAACCCGGCAGCCAGCCTTCCAGTGATTTCGGGTCGGGCAGCGCCCATTTGAATTCCGGCGGTTTTTCCATTTTGCCCAGCGCATCATGGCGTTTCGCCTGTTTCAGCAGCAGGGGCGGAATCACGTCAAACACCAGTTCCGCGCCCGGCAGCAATTTATTTACCATGGCAAAAAACGCCTTCACACGTTCTTCCTCGAAATACATCAGCACCCCTTCGGACACCAGCAGCACCGGTTTGCCGTGCGCGGCCGCCGTCTGCGTCCAGGATTCGTCAAACAGCGACGCGGGCAGATAATGATTGCCCGACTCGGGCAGCAACATACGCCGCACATCCAACACGTCGGGCAGATCCAAATCATACCAGGCCGTCAGCCCGGGCCGTCCCAGCCTCTCAAAACGCGCGTCCAACCCCGCGCCCAACTGCACCACCACTCCGTCGGGATGCCCGGCCAGAAACCGCATCACTTCCTCGTCAATCAGCGCGGCGCGGCCGCAACAACCCGCCTGCGATGCGGATGCGCGGGCGAATTTGTCGAAATCATAATTAATCATACCCATCATCCGCACCGCCTCGGCATCTTTCAGCAAAGGCCGGGGGTGGCCGTATTCCACCGCCTTGGCCCACAGGGGAATCAGCATGGTTTCCGACAACGCGCTGATTTGGTCGGGCGAGATTTTTTGATTTTCCATCACAATATCCTTTCTTGAATCGGGAAGGATTTTCAATTGTACGCCCATATGCGCGACTACCATACACCAACGCGGCAGAACCCTGCGCCCCCGCCTGCCGCCGGCAGGGCGCGATGCGGCTTGCGCCTTGCCGCACACCCAAAACCAAGGTACTATTCCGCCTTTGATTTTACTGTCATTTAAAGGGACAAAATGATTAACGATATTCAAAAAACCGCCGAGGGCAAAATGCAGCGTTCCTTGGAAGTCTTAAAAGAAAACCTGGCCAAAATCCGCACCGGCCGCGCCCACACCGGCCTGCTCGACCAGGTGGAGGTCGAATACTGGGGCAGCATGGTGCCCGTCAGCCAGGTCGGCAACGTAACCCTGCTGGATGCGCGCACCCTGGGCGTGAAACCCTTTGAAAGCAATATGGCCGCCAAAATCGAAAAGGCCATCCGCGATTCCAACCTGGGCCTCAACCCCGCCTCGGTGGGCGACCTGATCCGCGTCCCCATGCCCATGCTGACCGAAGAAAGGCGCAAGGATTTAATCAAGGTTGTGAGGGGCGAAACCGAAGAGGGCCGCGTTTCCATACGCAACGTGCGGCGCGATGCCAACGACCACATCAAAAAGCTGCTCAAAGACAAGGAGGTTTCCGAAGACGAAGCCCGCCGCGGCGAGGAAGCCGTACAGAAAATGACCGACAAATATATTGCCGAAGCCGATAAAATCCTGGCGGCAAAAGAAGAAGACCTGATGGCCATTTGAGGCCCCGGCCGTCTGAAACACCCTTGGGCGGCCCACCTTTTTTTCGGACGATTCCAACCATGCCCCGGATATACACAGCCGCCCTTTGCTGCGCGTTATCATTGCCTGCCGCCGCCTTGGCCCAACGGCCGGTCAGGCCCGTTTTCAACTGCACCAAGGCCTACGACCAGGCCGGGCGCGACTGGCTTTTCAGCCAGCGCGGCACATTCTACGGCGCGTTTGACCGCAGGCACGGCGGCCGCATCACCGAGGTTAGGCAAAGCTGCCTGCCCAACGGGCTGGCCGTCATCACCCTGGACGCGCGTTCCACCGGCAAAGAAAAGCCCAACCGTTTCAGCAGCCAGCGTTTTTTGGACGTGCCCGCGCGCAAGGTGCTCGGCGGCACCGATCTGATAGAGCCGGCCAAGCAGCCGCTTTTGCAGCACACGGTCAAACAAAGCCTGACCGATGCCCATGCCCGCTCGGCACAGCCCTTTTATCAAACGCCCGCCGACAAGGCGAAATTTGCCGCCTGGCTGGATAAGAAACTGCCGGCCATTTTGGCCGAAAACCTGTATCTGGAAATTTGGGCGGACGGCAAGGCCGAAACGGTGTTGGTATACTGTGCCTCGGAACGGCACGACAACGCCGCCCTGCCCGCCCCGCTGTGCATACGCCTGCCGGCGGCCGAATACCTGAAGCGGCAATACCTTTTTTAACCCGCGCCTGAAAAACGGGCGGCGGCACAGACCGTTGCAACCGAAAAGGAAAACCGATGAAAAGCAGCACGCAGGCCATTCCCGAACACCACAGGATACCGCGCCACATCGCCGTGATTATGGACGGCAACGGCCGTTGGGCGAAAAAACGCCTCCTGCCCCGGGCAATGGGGCATAAAAAAGGCCTGGACGCATTGGAGAACCTGTGCGCCTGCTGTTCCGGGGCGGGCGTGGAATATCTGACCGTTTTTGCCTTTTCCACCGAAAACTGGCGGCGGCCGCAAGACGAAGTGGGTTTTTTGATGGGGCTGTTTCTGCAGGCTTTGAAAAAGCAGGTCAAACGGATGCACGGGCATAATATGCGCCTGAAAGTCATAGGCGACCGCAGCCGCTTCAACGCCGAAATCGTATCGGGCATAGAGGCCGCCGAGGCGCTCACCGCCGGCAACGGCGGCCTGACCCTGACCATAGCCGCCGACTACGGCGGGCGGTGGGATATTTTGCAGGCGGCCAACAAGCTGCTGGCACAGGGCAAAACCCATATCGCCGAAAGCGATTTAAACGCGCAGTTGATGTTGGGCGGCGCGCCCGAACCCGACCTCTTCATCCGCACCGGCGGGGAAATGCGCATCAGCAACTTCCTGCTGTGGCAGATGGCCTATGCCGAACTCTATTTTACCGACACCCTGTGGCCGGATTTCGACAAGCAGGCCTTCGATGAGGCCATAGCCTCCTTCCAAAGCCGCGAACGCCGTTTCGGCCGCACATCCGAACAACTGCCCCAAGACCAACAACGAAATTGAAATTATGTTGAAACAACGCATCATCACGGCCCTGGTCCTGCTGCCCATTATGTTGGGTATGCTGTTTGGCGCACCGCCCGCCCTGTGGTCGGCCTTCTGCGGCCTGATTGCCCTGCTGGCACTGTGGGAATACAGCCGCCTGTGCGGCATAAGCGGCCGCGAGCGCGCACCCTACCTAATCGGCACGGCCGTATTCATGCTGCTGGCGCAAACCGGCGGCTGGATGCTGCCTGCGCCCGGCTGGTGGGCGGTATTGGCCTTTTGGGCGCTGGTTATGCCCTTGTGGTTGAAATATAAATGGAAATTAAACGGCGGCTGGCCCGCCTATGCCGCAGGCTGGCTGCTGATGCTGCCGTTTTGGTTCGCGCTGACTTCGCTGCGCCCCCATGCCTCCCAGGCCTGGCCTTTGTTGTCGGTTATGGCGCTGGTGTGGGTGGCGGATGTGGGCGCGTATTTTTTCGGCCGCGCCTACGGCAGGCACAAACTCGCCCCAGCCATCAGCCCGGGCAAAAGCTGGGAGGGCGTGTTCGGCGGTGCGGCCTGCGTCCTGGTTTATGTGCTTATCATCAGTATGACCCCGGCCGCCCTGCCCATGCCCCGGTATGCCGCCCTGCCGGCCGCCTTGCTGCTGACCGCCGTGAGTGTGTGCGGCGATTTGTTGGAAAGCTGGCTCAAGCGCGCCGCCGGCGTTAAAGACAGCAGCAGGCTGCTGCCGGGGCACGGGGGCGTGTTCGACCGCGTGGACAGCCTGATTGCGGTATTGTCGGTTTATGCCGCCATCGCCTTTTTGTCCGCATAGGCCCTTGCCGCGCCAAACGTTTTTTCCACCCTGCAATCTGGGAGTTGCAAAATGTCCGACAAAACACAAACTTCGTCCCTGCCCGTCTTGGGCATATTGTTGGCCGCCGGCCTGTGTGCGTCCGCCTTTATTCTGGGCACGCAGTTCAAAAATTTCCGCCAGCCCGGCACGATTACGGTCAAGGGTTTGGCCGAAAAGAATTTCCAATCCGACAGTGCGACCTGGCGGGTGGGCATATCCCTGCACAACAGTACCTACCAAAATACCCTGGACTCGCTGGAGGAAGAACGCAAAAAATTGGCCGGATTCTTGAAAAAACAGGGCTTTGACGATGCGGAAATCAGTGCCGAACTGCCCGGTGTCAATAAAACCTACCGCGAAATTCGCAACGACAAGGGCGATGTGGTCGAGCGCGTCCATGACGGATACGACGGCGATGTCTACCTCAACGTCTCCACCAAAAAGCTGGATAAGATGCAGGAGGCGCAACAAGCCATCATCAACCTGCAGGCGCAAAACGAATTTGTCCGCTTCTCCAGCCCGCAGTATTTGTTGGGCAACCTGGAAACCATCAAGCGCGACCTGATTACCCAGGCCACCGAAGACGCGCAAAAACGCGCGGCCGAGTTTGCCAAAACCGGCGGCGGCTCGGTCGGTGCGATGCGTTCGGCCTCGCAGGGTTCGTTCAATATCTATTCCGACAAGGGCAGCAGCGAGGACGAGGACTACGGCGGAACTTACGACAAATCCACCATAGGCAAACAGGTGCGTTTGGTCGTAACCATAGAATACGGTATAGAATAAACCCCTTTCAGGCGGCCTTTCAAACGGCGGGCCGCCTGAAAAGCGCAGTGTTCCGACACAACATAAGCGGCACACTCCCACATACAGCCGTCCAACCATTAAGGAGACCCCCTATGAAAAAACTGTTCCTCATCGCGGCAGCCGCCTGCCTGACCCTGCCCGCCTATGCGGCTTCCCCCGAGCACGGCGCACAACGGCCGCACATAGAACGGCAGGCACAAAAGCACAAAGCCAAAACCGCCAAAAAAAGGGCGGCCGCCAAAGCCAAGGCCAAACACCATAAACAACGGCAGCACCCGCACCACTAACCCCCAAGGCCGCCCCCGGGAGCGGGGCGGCCGCAAAAGACACCAAACATGACACCGAAAGTCCTAACCGTATTGGGCAGCACCGGCAGCATAGGCTGCAGCACGCTGGACATCGTTTCGCGCCATCCCGACAAATTCTGCGTCTTCGCACTGGCCGGACACCGGCAGACGGAAAAACTGGCGGCGCAATGTATAACGTTCCGCCCCCGCTTTGCCGTAGTTGCCGATGCCCAATGCGCCGCCGACCTGGAAAAGCGGTTAAAAAACCACCCCACCGAAGTCCTATACGGCGAACAGGCCCTAAACGACATAGCGGCGGCAGGCGAAACCGATGCCGTCATGTGCGCCATAGTCGGCGCGGCCGGCCTGCCCTCCGCACTGGCGGCGGCCAAGGCGGGCAAAACCATCTACCTGGCCAACAAAGAAACCCTGGTCGTCGCCGGTGCGCTGTTTATGGAAACCGCGCGGCAAAACGGCGCGAAAATCCTGCCCGTGGACAGCGAACACAACGCCATCTTCCAAGTGCTGCAGCAAAACCATGACGGACGACACCACAGCCGGGACATACGCTCCATCATCCTGACCGCCTCGGGCGGCCCCTTTTTGGATACCGATTTGGACGACCTCCCCCATATCACCCCCGAACAGGCCGTCAAACACCCCAACTGGAGCATGGGGCGCAAAATCTCGGTCGATTCCGCCACCATGATGAACAAAGGCCTGGAACTGATAGAGGCGCACTGGCTGTTCGACTGCCCGCCCGACAAACTCGAAGTCGTCATCCACCCCCAATCCGTCATCCACAGCATGGTACGCTATAGGGACGGCTCGGTATTGGCGCAATTGGGCGTGCCCGACATGCGCATCCCCATAGCACACTGCCTGGGGCTGCCCGAACGCATAGATTCCGGCGCATCCGACTTGGATTTCGCCGCCCTGTCGGCACTCACCTTCCGCCAGCCCGATTTCGACCGCTTCCCCTGCTTAAAGCTGGCCTACGAAGCCATGGCCGGGGGCGCGGGCGCGCCCTGCGTATTGAATGCCGCCAACGAAGAAGCCGTAGCGGCCTTCCTTTCGGGTAAAATCCGCTTTACCGACATCGCCCGCACCGTCGCACACTGCCTGTCGCAAAACCGCTGCCATGACGGCAGCTTAAACGCCCTGCTGGCACAAGACGCAGAAACCCGCATCAGGGCGCGGGAATACATTACGGACCTGACAAAAACATGATTCTCTACCTGCTGCTCACCCTGCCGGCCTTCATTGCCGCCATTTTAATCCTTGTCGGCCTGCACGAATTCGGCCATTATCTGGCCGCCCGCCTGTGCGGCATCAAAGTGCTGCGCTTCTCCATAGGCATGGGCAAACCCTTCTACAGCAAAAAACGCGGCGATACCGAATGGTGTCTGGCCCCCATCCCCTTGGGCGGTTATGTGAAAATGGTGGATACCCGCGAGGGCGAAGTGTCCGAGGCCGACCTGCCCTATGCCTTTGACAAACAGCATCCGGCCAAAAAAATCGCCGTGGTCGCGGCAGGCCCACTGACCAACCTGGCCCTGGCCGTCCTACTCTACGGCCTGAGCTTCTCCTTCGGCGTAACCGAACTCAAACCCTATATCGGCACGGTAGAGCCCGGCAGCATAGCCGCCCATGCCGGCTTTAGGGACGGCGACAGGGTAAACAGCGTGAACGGCAAGCCCGTGGCCAACTGGAGCGACCTGCAAACCGGCATCGTATTGGACCTGGAAGCTGGCAGCGTCAATGTGGACGTTACCACCGCCGAGGGTGAAAACGCCGTGCGCCGCATCAACATCGCCGGCACGCGCGAGGCGGCGGCCGTCCCTTTGAAGAGGGGCTATATCGGCCTGATGCCCTACCGCCTGACCAACACCGTGGCGGCAGTCGAGCCCGACAGCCCTGCTGCTGCAGCCGGTTTGAAAAAAGGCGATACAATATTGGCCGCAGACGGCAAAAAAATCACCAACGCATTCGAATGGGTGGAGCTGGTCAAAAACAACCCCGGGCAGAAAATCCAACTGACTTACTCGCGAGACGGTAAAATCCGGACGGTTGCCGTCCGCCCCGATTCCGAAACGCAGCCGGACGGCACATTGACCGGCAAAATCGGGCTGGCCACCTCCACGGACCGGGTCTGGGACGAGAAAATCCGCCACCGATACCGGCCCACCCTGCCCCAGGCCTTCAAAATGGGTTGGGACAAAACCGCCGACTACACCGTGCTGACCCTGAAATTCTTCGGCCGCCTCCTGACCGGCCAGGCATCGGTTCGGCACGTTTCCGGCCCGATTACCATAGCCGAGGCCGCCGGCAAAAGCGCGCTGCTGGGCTGGCAGCCCTATCTCGAATTTCTGGCGCTGATCAGCCTGAGCCTGGGCGTGATGAACTTTTTGCCCATACCGGTATTGGACGGAGGCCACCTGGTGTTTTACACGGCCGAATGGCTGCGCGGCAGGCCTTTGGGCGAACGCGCGCAAAACATCAGCCTGCGTATCGGCGTGGCACTGATGCTGATGCTGATGTTATTGGCATTTTTTAACGACATTACCCGCCTGTTGGCATAACAGCCCAACCCTTACCCTAACGCCGCCTCCAAGGGCGGGGTTCCAACCATTAAGGAAGTTTTGATGAAACTGAAAAAACTGACCCTGACGCTGATTGCATTGGGCATATCGCTGCCCGCATGGGCCGACTTCACCATCCGCGACATCCGCGTCGAAGGCCTGCAGCACACCGAGCCGGCCACCGTCTTCACCTATCTGCCCATCAAGGTGGGCGACACCTTCCGCGACGGGCAGGCGCAGGAAATCATCCAAAGCCTGTACGAAACCGGCCTGTTTGACGATGTGCGCGTGGAAAGCATGGGCGACCAGGTGCTGCTGACCGTGGTCGAGCGTCCGATTATCAGCAACCTGACCGTTACCGGCGGCAAGCTGATTCAAAACGACGCCATCAAGAAAAATCTGGATGCCTTCGGCCTGGGGCAGTCGCGCCCCTTCAATCAAAACAGGTTGAACGAAGCCGTCATAGGCTTGAAGGAAGAATATCAAAAACAAGGCAAATATTCGGTACAGGTCAATCCCTCCATCACCCGGCTGGCGCGCAACCGCGTGGCCATAGAGTTGAAGATAGACGAGGGTGCGACCACCACCATCAACGATATCGAATTTGAGGGCAACCGCCATTACTCTTCGCGCAAACTCCGCAACCAGATGTCCCTGAGCGAAGGGGGGATGTTTACCTGGCTGACCAAAAGCAACCGTTTCAACCCCGAAAAATTCACCCAGGACTTGGAACGCATCAGCGATTTTTACCAAAACAACGGTTATTTCGACTTCCGCATCGTCAATACCGATGTGCAGATGAGCAGCGACCAGAAACACCAGACTTTGAAAGTAACCGTTTCCGAGGGCGAACGCTACCGCTGGGGCAAGGTCCGCATAGAGGGCGACACCCGGGAAGTGCCCAAAGAGGAATTGTACAAACACTTGGATATGAAGGAAGGCAAATGGTACGACCGCGCCCTGATGGTCAAGAGTTTGGAAAAGATGCAAAACACCATGGGCAGCGCGGGCTATGCGTTTAGCGAAATCAACGTCGTCCCCCAACCCAACCCCGCCACCCATACGGTGGACTTCGTATTGCAGGTCGAACCCAACCGCAAGGTTTATGTCAATAAAATCAATATTTCGGGCAATAATAAAACCCGCGACGAAGTCGTGCGCCGCGAACTGCGCCAAATGGAGGCCGCGCCTTATGATGTTTCCAAGCTGCAGCGTTCCAAAGAAAGGGTGGAAACGCTGGGCTATTTTGACGATGTGAAATTCGATGCCCGCCCCGTGGCCGGTACGCCCGACCAGGTGGACATAGACATGAGTGTCAATGAACGCGCCACAGGTTCTTTGGATATGAGCGCGGGCTGGGTGCAGGATACCGGCCTGGTGATGTCGCTGGGCGTGGCGCAGGATAATTTGTTCGGCACGGGTAAGTCGGTTTCGGCCCGCGTGTCGCGCAGTAAGACCACCCGCAATGCCTCGCTGTCCTTCACCGACCCTTATTTCACCGCAGACGGGGTCAGCCTGGGCTATGATGTGTACGGCAAGGTTTACGACCCGCGCAAATCGTCTTCCAGCACGGGTAATTCGCAATACAAAACCACCAATATCGGCGCAGGCCTGCGCATGGGTGTTCCGGTTACCGAATACGACCGCGTCAATTTCGGCCTGGGCGCGGAACATATGAAGGTGGAAACCTTTGCCGGCGCACCCAAGCGTTACCGCGAGTTTATTTCCAAATACGGCAAAAACTACGATGCCTCCACCGGCGCGGGCAAATTCGACGGCTGGGTCATCAAGGGTTCTGTGGGCTGGGGGCGCAATAAGACGGATAGCGCGTTGTGGCCGACACGCGGCTATACTATAGATGCCAATGTGGACGGCGGCCTGCCCGGCGGTGATTTGCAATATTACAGCCTGACCCACAACCAAAAATGGTTCTTCCCGCTGAGTAAGGATTTTACCCTGATGCTGGGCGGCTCGGTCGGCTATGCCAACGGCTACGGCAAAACCAAGGAATTGCCGTTCTTTGAAAATTTCTACGGCGGCGGCCTGGGCTCGGTGCGCGGTTATGAAAGCAGTACGCTGGGACCCAAGGTTTATGACCAATACGGCGACCGCATCAGTTACGGCGGCAACCGGATGTTGTCGGGTACGGCGGAGCTGCTGTTCCCCTTCCCCGGCATCAAGGACAGCCGCAGCGTGCGTTTGAGCCTGTTTGCCGATGCGGGCAGCGTGTGGGATAACAAAACCTATACCGACAGCGACAATGATGCCTATTATACCAACGGCGCAACCCAAAACGTTTACGGCCTGGGCAGCAGCCACAAATCGACCTTTAAGGAAGAATTGCGCTACTCGGCCGGCGCGGCCGTAACCTGGCTCTCGCCGCTTGGCCCCATGAAATTCAGTTATGCTTATCCGATTAAGAAAAAATCAACCGATGAAATCCAACGCTTCCAATTCCAACTGGGTACGACATTCTAAACTGCTATGCCAGGGAGTAGTATGATGTCCGGATTATCCTATGCCAAACTTTGTGCGGCGGCGGTTGCGGCCGCCTGCCTGGCCGCGCCCGTAACCGCCGCCCGCATCCAAAAGCTCGGCTTCATCGATGTCGAACGCGTTTACCGCGAGTCCAAACAGGCGCAAAACATCCAGAAAATGTTGGAGGCGGAATTTGCCGACCGCCAGCGGCAACTGGAAAAAATGCAGCAGGAAAGCCTGGATTTGGGCAGCCGGGCAGCCGCCGAAAAACCCGGCAAAGCCCGCGACGCGCTGATTGAGAAACTCAACCGCCTCAACAGCAGGCTGCGTATCGAACAGGCCAAGTTGTCGGAGGAATATGATTTGCGCCGCAATGAGGAGTTTGCCGCCCTGCAGAATAATGCCGACCAGGTAATGATAGAATTGGCCAAAAAGGGCGGTTATGACTTGATTGTGCATGATGTCATCTATATTGATGCGAAATTCGACATTACCGATCAGGTCATCCGCGAAATGAACCGCTGATGAGGTTTTCAGACGGCCGGCAAAAAAAGCCGTCTGAAACCCATTTTGCCTTTTTCGCAGTCCGCTTCGGCAAAATGCGGTTTTTTACGGCAAACCGTATCGGGCGCATTGTCGGCCTTGCGGGCAGGCTGCCGATTTTCCACATACCGTGAAACCATGACAGTCCAACCATACACCCTATCCCAAATCGCGGCCGAACTCGGCGGCGAAGTGCGCGGCGAAGACATCAGCGTCTGCGCCGTGCGGCCGCTGGATTCGGCCGGTGCGCAACACATAGCCTTTCTGGCCAATCCGAAATACAAACACGAAGTGCACGACAGCCGCGCGGGCGCGGTCATCGTGTCGCCCAAAGCGGCGGACGAATTTGCCGGCCGCAGCCTGATTGTTGCCGCCGACCCCTATCTCTATTTCGCCAAGGTTGCGCGCCTGTTTTCGCCCGCCGCCAAAGCGAAGGGCGGCATCCATCCGACCGCCGTGGTAGAAGAAAGTGCCAAAGTGCCCGCCAGTTGCGAAATCGGCGCAAACGCCTACATAGGCGCGAATACCGTATTGGGCGAAGGCTGCCGCATTCTGGCCAATGCCGTGGTCGAACACGACTGCACCTTGGGCGACGAAACCGTGCTGCACCCCAACGCCGTGGTTTACTACGGCTGCACGCTGGGCAGGCGCGTCGAAATCCACAGCGGCGCGGTAATAGGCGCGGACGGTTTCGGCCTTGCCTTCGCCGGCGATTCGTGGTTCAAAATCCCGCAAACCGGCGCGGTAACGTTGGGCGACGATGTGGAAATCGGCTCCAACACCAATATAGACCGGGGGGCGATGAGCGACACCACCGTCGGCAACGGCACCAAAATCGACAATCAGGTACAAATCGGCCACAACTGCAAAATCGGCAGCCATACCGTCATCGCCGCCAAAACCGGCATTTCCGGCAGCGTTACCATAGGCAGTTACTGCATCATAGGCGGCGGCGTCGGCACGGTCGGCCATATAGCAATCGCCGACAAAACCACCATAGGCGGCGGCACGTCCGTTACCCACAGCATCACCGAAAGCGGACGGCACGTTGCCGGCATCTTCCCGATGTCGTCCTACAAAGAATGGGCGCGCAACGCCGTCCACATACACAGGCTGCATGAAACCGCCAAGCGCATCAAACAACTAGAACAAGAACTGGACGGACTGAAAGCACAGCTTCAACAAAGTTAAAACAATCATGGCGAATTTCGCCGACACCACCCGAACCGACAAGGACAATAACAATGGAAATCAAATTACCCATAGAAGCCCGGGAAATCCAAAACTTCCTGCCCCACCGCTTCCCCTTCCTGCTGCTGGACCGCATTACCGCCGCCGAGCCGGGCAAATCACTGACCGCGATAAAAAACGTAACCTTCAACGAACCCTTTTTCCAAGGCCACTTCCCCGAATCGCCCGTGATGCCGGGCGTATTGATTATCGAAGCCATGGCGCAGGCCTGCGGCGTATTGGCCGTATTGTCGCAGGGCGGAAACCAGCGGCGCGAAGGCGAAATCACCCTGTTTGCCGGACTGGACAACGTGCGCTTCAAACGCCAGGTCATACCCGGCGACCGCTTGGAATTCCAAGTCGAACTCTTGGCGCACAAACGCGGCATAGGCAAATTCAACGCCGCCGCCAAAGTAGAGGGCGAATTGGCCTGCGAAGCCACCATCATGTGCGCCCAGCGCATAGTTGAAAAAAACTGACGGTTTGAAGGAAATGCCGTGAACTGCCCGCGCTGCACGGACCTTGCCCCGCGCATACGCATAGACAGCCCGAAAAAACTGGCCGAAATGATGCGCCGTGCCGACCGGGCTTGTTCCCAAGGCATATTGGCCGATGTCGGGGATGCTTTGGATGACGACTGGAGTATTTCACTGACGGAATGCCGCCAACCCGATTCCCCATACGGTTACACTTGGCCGGACATCGTTTCCCTGTATTTCGCCTGTACGCACTGCGGGCAAATGTTTCACCTGAACGCCGAGACCTACCACGGCGGCGGGGGATGCTGGGAACAGATTCCGAGGAAAACCTGATGTTTCAACACACAGGGCCGCACATAAGGCACAGCCCTGTGTGTTGCCCTGATTTGGAAGGGGTTACGCCCCTCCCAAACAAACCCAAATTCTACCGCCCTGAAGGCCGGGATTTCAACCATTAGGGAAATCTTGATGAAAAGCACCCTGATTGCCTGCCTGTTGGCCGTATCGCCCCTTCCTGCCGCCACTGCCGGCTGGTACATCCCCAAAGCCACGCCCATGAGCCACAGCCATTACGACAAACAAACCGATACCCATGTTTTTCGCGGCCGTATGCGTTTAAACGGCAAGCTGATAGTCCGTTGGGACAGCGTGGACGATGAAAAATACCTGGATTTCCGCTTCCAACCCGATACCGCCAGCCGGCGCAGGCTGCCCTTCATCCCCGATGCCTACCACAAGCAAGACATAGAAATCCAATTATCTTCCAAAAGCTATCAAGACGGACGGAAAGACGGATGGCCCATGACGGAAGACCGGCAAAACCTGATACGCCTTATCCGCCAAAAATTCCCCGACATCCCCGCCGGCTTTTGGACAGCGGGCCGGGGCGGCTTCACCCGCCCAGCCACCTTGGACATAAGCGAATTTTGGATGTTTGTGGAATGCGACAAACGCAACTACCACGCAACGGTAAGCAACATCACCCCCAAAGGCGCGCACAGCCGCAAAGCCCCCGAGGGAAGCGGCTGTTAGGTTGCGGCACAATCCTTGAACCGTCTGAAACATTGTTCCCCAACCCCGCCCTATATAAGCGTAAAGAAAATTATTTTAAATTTACAATAACTTAAACTTACCTTTATCCCAAGTACGCGTTATAACGTTATAGTGGATGAACAAAAATCAGGACAAGGCGACTAAGCCGCAGACAGTACAGATAGTACGGCAAGGCTAGGCAACGCTGTACTGGTTTTTGTTAATTCACTATATATTGGCGGCAGGTTAGATTTGAATCAGGACAAACGGGACAACCTTACAGGCATTTTTTATCAAATCGCCCGTTCCCCCTAATATTTAAAATTAAGCCGCTATATAAGGCAAGAAAGGAAAAATATGCCCCTTATCCACCCGAGTGCCGTCATAGACCCCAAGGCCGAACTGGATTCCGGCGTCAAGGTCGGCGCGTACACCGTCATAGGGCCGGATGTCAAAATCGGCGCGAACACCGAAATCGGCCCGCATACCGTCATCAAAGGCCACACCACCATAGGCGAAGACAACCACATTTTCCAATTCGCCAGCCTGGGCGAAATCCCGCAGGACAAAAAATACGGCGGCGAACCGACCCGCCTCACCATAGGCAAGGGCAACACCATACGCGAGTTCACCACCTTCAACTTAGGCACGGTAACCGGCATAGGCGAAACCCGCATAGG
>JAUMUU010000179.1 GCA_030530545.1 Neisseria sp.
CTGTAGGCGGTATCGCGGCTGCCGCTGTGTTCCATGGAAAGTACCAGCCAGCCGTTGGGGGCTTCGGGGAAGGCGGTATCGGTTTGGAACACTTTCATCGGTGTCATGGAGACGACGTTGCCGCTGCCGGCTGCGACGGTTTGACGGCAGAGGTTGGCTTCGTTCAACAGGGTCGTCTGAACCTGGGCTTCGTCGGGGGTTTTGGGATGAAGGCCCCAATGCTGCTGTTTGCCCAACAGCAATACGACGGTTACTACAAATACCAAGCCGCTTATCTTGCCTACCAAGCCGCGCAGGCGGGCGAAACCCTGTCGCCGCATCTGGCCGAGCTGGCAAAAAACTACTAACCCGACGCCTCCCGCCACGCCGCAGTATTTTGACATTTTGCCGCAAGACCTTGCCGCCGTAACCACACAAGCCGAACAAGGCAGCCGCAAAGCCGCCGCGCGCCTTGCCGAATATTACCAATTTGCCGCCTACGGCTTACCCGACCCACCCGAAAACGAGCGCAAAGCCAAAGCCGAATACTGGCAAAAACGCGCCCAAGAAGCGCAGGCAAAATAGGCAGCCTGAAACCCCACCCTGTCCCAACCCAAAAGGCAATCCCATGAAAAAAAATCTCATCCTCCCTCTCCTACTCGCCCTATCCCTCCCCGCCCTCGCCGACCCCATCGACGACTTCGCCCAAGCCGAGCTTGAGCGGCAAAAAATCCCCGGCCTTGCCGTCGGCATCTACCGCAACGGTAACATCGTCAAACAACAAGGCTACGGGCTGGCAAACGTAGAACACCAAATCCCCGTCTCTGCCGACACCGTGTTTCAGACGGCCTCCATCGGCAAAATGTTCGCCGCCGCCGTCGTGATGCTGTTGGTGGAAGACGGTAAAATCCACCTCGACCAATCCGTGCGCACCTACCTGCCCGAAGCGCCCAAAAGCTGGCAGCCCATCACCATCCGCCACCTGCTCAACCACACCGGCGGCATCGGCAACACCGAAACCGACTGGCAGCAAAACAGCAGCGAAAAACACATGCTGCGCCGCATCTACGCCGCCCCGCTGCAATTCAAACCCGGCAGCCGCTGGGCATACAGCAACAACGGCTACGCCCTACTCGGCGCCGTCATCACCCGCGTTTCCGGCAAACACTACGGCGAAATCCTGCAAGAGCGCGTGTTTGCCCCGCTGGGCATGACTTCCGCCCGCGTTATCAGCGAGCGCGACATCGTCCCCCACCGCGCCGCAGGTTATGAGCTTGACGACGCCGACGGCAGCCTGAAAAACCAAGAATGGGTCGCCCCCTATCACAACCAAACCGCCGACGGCTCGCTCTACCTCTCGCTCAACGACTACCGCCGCTGGCTCGCCGCCGTAGAAGCCCGCCAAATCCTCAAGCCCGAATCCTGGCGCGAAATCTTCACCCCCGCCCGCCTCAACAACGGCGACACCTACCCCTACGGCTTCGGCTGGTCGCTCGTGCCCGCCCCCGACGGCAGCCCCATGAGCGGCCACCCCGGCGCATGGCAGGGCTTCAGCACCGAGCTGCGCCGCTACGAAGGCGACGGCACCGCCATCGTCGTCCTCACCAACCTTGCCGGCGTCGATACCGAAACCATCATCGAAGGCATCGCCGCGCGCACCAACCCGCGCTACCAAAAAACCCACGCCCCCATCGCCGACCAGCATCCCGCCTTAACCCGCGACTTCGAACGCGTCCTGCTGCTCGTCAAACAAGGCAAACCGCACCCCGCCGTGCCCAAAGGCCGTCTGAAAGACCTGCACGCCAAATTCGCCGACGCAGGCAAGTGCCAAGCCCAACCCACCCGCCACCAAAACAACGGCGACATCCAAGAGCGCGACTACCGCGTAGTCTGCGAAAAACGCATATTTGAAGGCAACGCCGATTTTGTCAAAGGCAAAACTGTGCGGCTGTGGCTGGAAGAAACGGTGGATGATGCGGGGACGAAACCGTAGGTCGGGCATAAATGCACGACCTACCAACTCATACGTTATTTTGATTGGGAATTTGAAGATTACACAGCCTGAAAAGAACACCCCAAGTCCGCCATCCATCTCTACCACCCGCTGAACACCCTCAAACCCTTCGATCAAAACATCTGGATTACCGACGGCGGCGAAATCTGCATGGCGTTTCCGCTCGGCGTCAAAATCCCGTTCAGCACCCGCATGGCCGTGGTGCGGCTCGCGGATGGCGGTTTGTGGTGCCACTCGCCCATCGACCCCGCGCCCGAGTTGTTCGCGCAAATCGACGCGCTGGGCGAAGTAAGGCATTTGGTCTCGCCCAACAAAATCCATTACGCTCACATTAGCGCATGGCAGGCGCGCTATCCGCAGGCACTGGTGTGGGCAAGTGCTGGCGTGCGCGAACGGGCGGCGGCGCAGGGCATCGCCATCGCGTTTGACGACGATATAAATAGCCCGATTTCGTCCAATATTGCAGGCATGTGCTTGCAGATGTTCCGCTGACAAATGAACTGGCCCCCAAATCTTGGAC
>JAUMUU010000054.1 GCA_030530545.1 Neisseria sp.
AGAAAAAGGCAGGCGGCAAAGTGCTGGCCGGCGCACTGATGACCGACGGCAGCATCATCTACCGCGCCGAACAGCTCGGCAGCCAAACGCTGCTGGGCGACATGATGAACGCGCTCTCCGAAGCGCAGGGCAGCAAAGCCCCGATTGCGCGGGTGGCGGACAAGGCGGCGGCAGTGTTCGTGCCGACCGTGGTCGGTATCGCGCTCTTGACCTTTATCGCCACTTGGCTGATTCAGGGCGATTGGAGCAGCGCATTAATGCACGCCGTCGCCGTCCTCGTCATCGCCTGCCCGTGCGCCTTGGGTTTGGCAACCCCTGCCGCGATTATGGTCGGCATGGGCAAAGCGGTGAAACACGGCGTATGGTTCAAAGACGCGGCGGCAATGGAAGAAGCCGCCCACGTCGATACCGTGGTATTGGACAAAACCGGCACGCTGACCGAAGGCAGGCCGCAGGTTGCCGCCGTGTATCTCGCGCCCGAAGGCGGTTGGGACGAAGACGCTTTGTACCGCGCCGCCGCCGCAGTGGAACAGACCGCCGCCCATCCGCTCGCCCGCGCCATCGTTTCCGCCGCCCAAGCACGCGGTTTGGACATTCCGACCGCGCAAAACGCGCAAACCGCCGTCGGTGCAGGCATTGCCGCCGAAATTGAAGGCGTGGGTTGGGTGAAGGCAGGCAAACCCGATTATGTCGGTTTGGTGTTGCCCGAAAACCTTTCAGACGACGTGTGGCACATCGCCAGCATTGTCGCCGTATCTGTCAATGACCAACCCGTAGGCGCGTTCGCACTCGCCGACGCGCTCAAAGCCGATACCGCAAAAGCCATAGGCCGTCTGAAAAAACACGGTATCGCCGTTTACATCATGAGCGGCGACAACCAAGGCACGGTCGAATACGTCGCCAAACAACTGGGCATCGCACACGCCTTCGGCAACATGAGTCCGCGCGACAAAGCCGCCGAAGTGCAGAAACTCAAAGCCGCCGGCAAAACCGTGGCGATGGTCGGCGACGGCATCAACGACGCGCCCGCACTCGCCGCCGCCAACGTCAGCTTCGCCATGAAAGGCGGCGCGGACGTTGCCGAACACACCGCGTCCGCCACCCTGATGCAGCACAGCGTAAACCAGCTCGCCGACGCGCTCTCGGTATCGCGGGCGACTTTGAAAAACATCAAACAAAACCTGTTTTTCGCCTTCTTCTACAACATATTAGGCATCCCGCTCGCCGCCTTCGGCTTCTTAAGCCCCGTCATCGCGGGTGCGGCTATGGCGTTGAGTTCCGTGTCGGTGCTGGGCAATGCCTTGCGGTTGAAACGGGTGAAGATTGATTGACGGGAAACAATCCCCGTTTGCACCATCCCGCCAAACGGCACATAATATCCCTTTATGATGCCAAATCAGGACAAAGCCATGCAAAAAACCATCATCATCATCCTGGCCGCCCTGGCCGCCGCCCCCGCATACGCCCAAAGCTGCGCCCAAACCGATGCCGCACTGGCCAAAGCCTACACCGAAATGGTGGAAAGCGGCAGCTACGGCAGCGAAGGTTCGGCCAATGAAGACAAACGCGCGGCGGCCGAAAAACACTTCGGCGCAACCCTGAAAACCTATTTAAAACAAAAAGATTCATGGGCTTGCACCTTCACACTGACCTCCGGGGCGGGCGTGGCCGTATACACGTCCGGCGACAAACGCCTGCGCGGCTTCAGCTGGGACAGCCAAAGCGGCGGCACACTGCACGAATACCAAACCATACTGCAATACCTTGACGCTTCCGGCAAACCCCGCATCCGGGAAGGCGGAGACGGCTTCCTCACCGGCATACAGGCCGACACCCTGGGCAAACACGGCACGGCCTACATCCTAACCGAGGCAACACGGGCCAGCACCACCCTGCGCGGGCAGAGCCTGAGCCTGCTGCACATCAAAAACGGCAGCCTGCAACCGCTCAACATCATCCGCGCAAACGGCCGCACCACCAACACCCTGGGCTACGAATACATCACTTCCGACAGCGACAACCAAGATTTCGCCTACGATGCCCCAAGCAAAACCATCAGCTTCCCCCTTGTGCCGCAAACAAAGGCAGGCAGCCCCGAAGCCGATTACGGCGCGGCGGAAGTCAGCAGCCGGCGCATCCGCTACCGCTTTGACGGCGCATACTTCTCCCTCCTGAAAACCGTCAGGCAGCAATAAAAACACCAACCGCCCGAAGCCCAAACTTCAGGCGGTTATTCTTCCCTTATCCGGCCGGACCAGCAAAAACAACGCCAGCGCGCTCAATGCCCCCAAAGTATCGGCCAGCATATCCTTTTGCGCGTCCCAAACATCGCCCTGCGCGCCCAAAAACTCCACCCCCGCCTGCCCGCCGTCCGTAACGGCGTAATACCACTCTATCATTTCATAAGACGCGGCCAGGCCCATAATAAAAAACAAGGCGAAAAAACAGGCCAAAACCACCCCGCACAAACGGCGGCGCAACAGCCATTCCGCCATAGGGTAAGCATAAAAACCAATGACATAATGCGCCACACGGTCAAAATGATTGCGGTTTTCGCCCAACAGCGGCGAAAGCAGGCCGTTGGCCCAGTCGAAAGGCACTTGGGCAAAGGTATAACGCGCCCCCACCGCGTGCATCACCAGCCACAGGCTCATCAAAAAATAAGCGGTGTTGCTGAAACGGAAACGGCGGCAGGTACAAACCAGCGCGATAAAGACCGCAGCCACAGGCAAAATCTCCGCATACCACACCGCGCGGTCCACGGGGCTGATGCCCGACCAGACGATTAAAGGGGCGATAACCAGCGCGAGGGCGAGGGGAAAGGCATAAGACATATTTACCCTTTCAACCCCTGCCGGCAAAACGCCCGTCCCGTTTCACCAAATAAGCCAGCAGCCCCAAATTGCCCGCCGCAACGGCCAGATAGAGCAGGGTGATGCTGTCCGACACCGCCAACATCAGCGCGCTGAACAAGGCGGCGGCCACCATAAACAAACCGTTCACAATATTGTTGGCCGCTATGGCGTTGGCGCGGAAACCGCTGCTGCTGGCCGTCTGCAGCCAGGTATAGAGCGGCACGGAAAAAAATCCGCCGAAAAACCCGATGGCCGCCATACACACAATCACAGGATAGGCAAAACCGCGCCCCATAAAGGCCGAAATACCCTGCAGCTGTTCGGGGGAAAAATGATTGCCGTGCGTGGCCGCCACCAGCCCCAGCCCAAACACGGTCAAACCCAGCGTGCCTACACTGACCAGGCGCAGATTCAACTTATGGCCGCTGATTTTGCTGCACAAAACCGAGCCTGCGGCTATGCCCACCGAAAACAAAGCCAGCATCATATTAAAAACCGCATCATTGCCGCCCAAATGCTTTTGCGTAAACGTAGGCAGTTGGGTGGTATAAACCGCGCCTATCAGCCAAAACCAGGAAATACCGATGATGGCGGTATACAATTCCCTTTGGGCAAAAGTCTCCTTCAACAGGTTTTTGGTGCTGCGGAAAATATTGCCGTCCACCCGCAACCCGGGGTCGGCCGCGCCCACGGCGGGCATAAACAGCGAAGAGGCCAAACCGCCCGCCGCAATCAGGACAACCATCCCCATCACCCAAATATGCGCCATACCCGCCAACACCGTACCGGCAATCTGGCCGAACAAAATCGCCAAAAAAGTCCCCGATTCAATCAGGCTGTTGCCCATCATCAGCTCTTTATCATCCAAATAATCGGGCAAAATGGCATATTTCAGCGGGCCGAACAAGGTGGAGTGCGTACCCATGCAAAACAACATGGCCAACAAAATAACCGCCGACTGGATATAAAAACCGTAAGCCGCCACCGCCATAATGGCGACTTCCATAATTTTGACGATACGGGCGATGGCGGCCTTGTCGTAGCGCGTACTCCATTGGCCGGAAATCGAAGAAAACAAAAAATAGGGCAGGATGAACAGCAGCGAACCCAAATTCAGCATCTGCGCGGGGGGGATGAGGCTGTTTGCCCCCAAACCGTGATAGCTTATCATCACAAACAGCGCGGTTTTGAACAGATTGTCGTTGAGCGCGCCGAGAAACTGCGTGCCGAACAGCGGGGCGAAGCGGCGGCTGGCGGCAAAGGAAAAACCGTTGCCCTTCATGATTGGTCCTTTTGCGTCTGCGCCGTGTCGCGGTAGCGGTCGTCGTCCATCAAAATGCGGTGCGCGGGCCCTTCCAAATCGTCAAACTGGCCGCTTTTGCCCGACCACCAGAAAAAATAAATAATAATGCCCGCCAGCATCAGGCTGATGGGAATCAGGATATACATACTTTCCATAAAAACAATACATTATTTCTTGACATGCGGCTAAATCAGCCCGACCATGTTTTCCAATACGAACATCTGCCCGCCCAAATTGAGGTATTGTTGGCGGATGCGCCCCAGGGCGCGGCCTTGGGCATCGTAAATATCCGCGCCGTCCGCGTCCGCCTCCCAGCTGCAGGCGGCTTGGGGGTCGGACAGGGGGGACAGGGCGCGTTCGGCAAAATCGGGTATGGGGCTTTCGCTTTGCAGCTTGACCACCAGGCTGCCCGATTGGGCGGTGCGGCCGTCCCCTTCGTCTTCAAGCATGACAAGGAAACCCAGGTGCAGCCCTTCGGGCGTGTTGATGCTGAAATATTGCATAAGTCGGTTGGGAGATGGGAAAAGGCGTATTGTACCCGTACTGCCCGATATCGGAAAATCCGCGCCGCCCCGGGCAAAGGCGGTATCGGAAAAAAAGCCGCCCGAATGTTTCAGACGGCTTTTTTCACGAATCGGCAGTGCCGGGCCATTGTGCCTTTTCCCGGCCTTTTGCCCTTACAACAATTCGAAGTCTATGCCGGCATTTTGGCCGCGCCGGCTCTTGAGTTGGATGGCCAGGCGCAAGTCATTGGCCGAATCCGCATTTTTAATGGCTTCGGCATACGAAATCTGGCCGGTTTCAAACAAATCGTAGAGTGCCTGGTCAAAAGTCTGCATACCGATATCGGTGGAACGCTTCATAATTTCCTTGATGCCGTGCACCTCGCCGCGCAAAATCAAATCGGCAATCAGCGGCGACTGCAGCAGCACCTCCACCGCCGCCACGCGGCCTTTGCCGTTTTCCTTGGGCACCAGCCTTTGCGAAATAAAGGCCTGCAGATTGAGCGAAAGGTCGGTCAGAAGCTGGGTGCGGCGTTCCTCGGGGAAAAAGTTGATGATGCGGTCCAAGGCCTGGTTGGAATTATTGGCGTGCAGGGTGGCCATGCACAAATGTCCGGTTTCGGCAAAGGCCAGCGCGTATTCCATGGTTTCGCGGTCGCGTATCTCGCCGATTAGGATAACGTCGGGGGCTTGGCGCAGGGTGTTTTTCAGCGCGGCAAACCAATTGTCGGTATCCACGCCCACCTCGCGTTGGGTAACGATGCAGTTTTTGTGCGGGTGGACGAATTCTATAGGGTCTTCTATGGTGATGATGTGGCCGTAACTGTTTTGGTTGCGGTAGTCTATCATGGCGGCCAGCGAGGTCGATTTGCCCGAGCCCGTGCCGCCGACAAAAATCACCAGCCCGCGTTTGTGCATGGACACCTTTTTCAAAATTTCGGGCAGGTTCAAATCATCCATATTGGGGATGATGCTGTTGATGATGCGGATGACCAGGGCCACCGCGCCGCGCTGTATCATGGCGTTCACGCGAAAGCGCGCCACCCCGTCCAGACTGATGGCGAAATTGCATTCTTTGGTGTTTTCAAATTCTTCGCGCTGTTTGGCCGTCATAATCGCCTGCGCGATCGCGCCGCAAGTGCCGGCCGTGAGCGGCTTGTCGCTGATGGGCGTGAGTTTGCCGTCCAATTTGACTGCAGGCGGGTATTCGGCGGTGATAAACAAATCGGATGCCTTGTTGTCATACATATAGCGCAGCCAATTGTGAATCGATTCTTTGATGCTTAATACTTCCGACATGGTTTTGACCCTGTAATGATGTGATGGGGAAACCGCCGTTCCGGGCGGCGGCATAAAAGCTTGCGATTATACTGTGCTTTATCGTTTTTGGCACATTTGCCGCGCTTTGAAAACCCCCCGCCTCTTTTTGCTATAATCCGCCTTTTTCCAACCCTTGGGGGATATTATGAGTGAAATACAAGTCGAAAAACGGATGAATGTGGAAAGTTTCAATTTGGACCACACCAAGGTGCTGGCTCCCTATGTGCGGCTGGCCTGCGTTACCGACGGCGATTTCGGCGACAAAATCTACAAATACGACCTGCGCGTCTGCCAGCCCAACCAAGACCATATGGAAATGCCCTCCCTGCATTCGCTGGAACATCTGTTGGCCGAGCTGTCGCGCAACCATTCCGACAAAATCGTGGACATCAGCCCCATGGGCTGCCAAACCGGTTTTTATATCGCCCTGCTGAATATGGGTGATTATGATGAAGTATTGAAACTGATAGAGGATACTTTGAAGGATGTGCTGGCGGCCAAGGAAGTGCCGGCCTGCAATGTGGTGCAGTGCGGCTGGGCGGCCAGCCACAGTTTGGAAGGGGCGCAGCAAATCGCGCGCGGGCTGCTGGACAGGCGCGGCGAATGGACGCAGGTATTCGCTTAAACCAAAAAGGAAAACGCATGAGCGACATCCGCACCATAGCCGTCATAGGCGCGATGCAGCCCGAAATCGAGTTGCTGAAAAACCGTCTGGGCGGGCGGGAAGACCACCGTTTCGGCGCGTTCGACATCCATTGCGGCGAATTGCACGGCAGGCGCATCGTGCTGGCCTTAAGCGGCATAGGCAAGGTCAATGCCGCCGCCGCCACGGCCGCCGCCATCCTCAATTTTTCGCCCGACTGCGTGATTAATACCGGCAGCGCGGGCGGCCTGGGGCGGGGCTTGAAGGTGGGGGACGTGGTCATAGGCACGGAAACCGCGCATCACGATGTGGACGTTACCGCCTTCGGATACGCAGTCGGCCAAGTGCCGCAACTGCCGCCGGCCTTTGCCTCAGACGGCGCGTTGCTGGCCGCCGCCGAACGTGCCGCCGCCGCGTTTCCCGATGCCGCCGTGCGGCGCGGGCTGATTGTCAGCGGCGACCAATTCGTCCACGGCGGCGAAGCATCCGATGCCATACGCAGGCATTTCCCCGAGGTGCAGGCGGTGGAAATGGAAGCCGCCGCCATCGCGCAAACCTGTTTCCAGTTCGGGCTGCCCTTTGTGGTTATCCGCGCCATATCCGATGCCGCAGACGACAAGGCCGATGTCAGCTTCGAAACCTTCCTGCAAACCGCCGCCGTCCATTCGGCGGAAATGGTGGATAGGATGATTCGCGAATTGTTTGGCGGATTAAAATAAAGATGAGACAAGGCGGCAACGCCCGCTGTATACGGATAGTATATAAGGGCTTTGCCAACGCCGCAGCCTTGCGATTTTAATCTGTTATAAATGCGTCCAAAGGCCGTCTGTCTAATCATTGCAGGCGGCTTTTTTGCAAGGGCGGCTTCCTCCGATAATGCACCCGGGCGGACAAAAGCCCCGTCAGTCCAGCCACTTGTTCCAATTGCTGATTGCGATATCGGGATAATTTTGCCGCACATACAGGTAAAACTGCTTAAAACCCCGGTAACGCGGCCGGAAGTCATAAATGGACGGGCGGCCCTTGGTGTCAAACCGTATGCTCCAAACTTTGGTATTGTTGATTTTCAAGGAACTTTTTTCCAAAGCCTTCATCGTTTCAAAAGTATGGTGCGCCTGCATCACTTTTTTGCGGTACACAAAAACCCCTTGGCTGCAAAAATAAAGCCTTTGGTTGTCAAATACTTTGCCCGCGCTGATGCAGACCAGGGGTTCGCCGCCGTAATCCAGCTTGGGCGGCGGCAGAAGCTGGCGGATGATAATCAGCCAAATCAGGGCATTGGTGATGAGTACGAGGATTTCCATAACGGTTTTTCCTTAGTATAGGCCGTGGCGGATTATATAACGGATGTGTTTGCCCCCGCCCGGGGATGGGCAAACCCGCTATGGTGAGGCTGCCTAAGCTGCTACAATGTCTGTTTCGCCGCCTTGTTTTAATTTTATACGGGATGCACCATGACCGATTTAGCCGTTTTCGATTTGGACAATACGCTGATTAACACGGATTCCGACCACGCCTGGCCGCAGTATTTGATTAAAAAGGGCTTGGTCGATGCCGTGGAAACGGAAAGGCAGAATGAGAAGTTCTACCGCGATTATCAGGCCGGTTGTTTGGACATCGATGCTTTTTTGAAGTTCAACCTCGCACCGCTGGCGCGTTTTTCCCGCGAAGAGTTGGACGGGATGCACCTCGAGTTTGCCGCCGAATTTATCGCGCCGCATATTTCGGATATGGCCAAGATGCTGGTGGAAAGCCATAGGGCGGCAGGCGACGAGCTGCTGGTGATTTCGTCCACCAATGAGTTCGTCATCACGCCTATCTGCAGGATGTTCGGTATAGATAATGTTATAGGCACGCAGCTCGAAACGGACGCGGACGGCAATTATACCGGCAATTACATAGGCATCCCCAGTTTGAAGGAAGGCAAAATCACCCGCCTGCACCAATGGCTGTCCGGACGCGGCAGGGCCTTGGACGATTACGGCAAGGTTTATTTTTACAGCGATTCGAAAAACGATTTGCCGCTGTTGCGCGCGGTGGACGAGCCGGTGGCGGTCAATCCCGATGCGGAATTGTTGCGCGAAGCCTTGGAAAAGGGCTGGCCGGTGTTGAATTTCAAATAAAAGGCCGTCTGAAAATGCCCGCATTCAAACCCGTCATTATCATCACAACTGCCGCAAACCGCGAAGAAGCGGAAAAAATAGGCCGCGCCCTGTTGGAAGGCAGGCTCGCCGCCTGCGTGCAATACCAAGACATCATCAGCGAATATGTCTGGCAGGGGGAATACTGCCGCAGCGCGGAAGTCCGCATCGTCATCAAAAGTGCGCGCTGCCACTATTCGGCGGTGGAAAAAACCATTTTGGCCAACAGCGGCTACGACTGCCCGCAAATCCTCATGCAGCCGATACAGCGCGGTTTGCGCGCCTATTTGCGCTGGATGAAGGCGCAATTGGGTTTATAATGTCCGCCTTTTGCCTTGGGCAAAACCACACACGACAGCAAAGGAAAAACCATGTTCCGAACCCTGCTCGGCGGCAAAATCCACCGCGCCACCGTAACCGAAGCCGACCTGAACTACGTCGGCAGCATCACCATAGACCCCGACCTGATGGATGCCGCAGGCATCTGCGTCAATGAAAAAGTCGCCATCGTAAACAACAACAACGGCGAACGGCTGGAAACCTACACCATCGCCGGCGAACGCGGCAGCGGCACGGTCTGCCTGAACGGCGCGGCGGCACGGCTGGTGCAAAAGGGCGACATCGTCATCATCATGTCCTACGTCATGCTGTCCGAACCCGAAATCGCCGCCCACCAACCCAAAGTCGTACTGGTGGACGAACACAACAAAATCCGCGATATTATCCATTACGAACCGCCGCACACCGTCCTGTAAGGCACACGACCATGACAGCAAACCAGCCCGAACACCACCGCAGCATACGCAGCTACGTCCTGCGCCAAAGCCACATGACCCCCGCCCAACAACGCGCGATAGATACCCTGTGGCCGCAATTCGGTTTGGACTATAGCGAAACGCCTGCCGACCTGAACCAAACCTTCGGCCGCGACAACAAAAAAATACTCGAAATCGGCTTCGGCATGGGGACGGCCACCGCCGAAATCGCCCGCCGCCTGCCCGAAAACGACTTTCTCGCCATAGACGTACACGGGCCGGGCGTAGGCAACCTGCTCAAACTGATAGACGAACAACGCATAGGCAACATACGCGTCATGCGCCACGACGCGGTGGAAGTGGTCGGAAACATGCTGGCGGACGGCAGCCTGGACGGCATACACATCTTCTTCCCCGACCCCTGGCACAAAAAACGCCACAACAAACGCCGCCTGATACAGCCACCCTTCGTGGCCAAACTGCTGCCCAAACTCAAAAGCGGCGGCTACGTCCATCTGGCGACCGATTGGGAAGAATACGCGCAACAAATGCTGGAAGTATTAAGCGGCTTTGCCGAATTGCAAAACACCGCCGAAACCTACGCCCCCACGCCCGCCTACCGCCCCGAAACCAAATTCGAAGCACGCGGCAAACGGCTGGGGCACGGCGTATGGGATTTGGTGTTTGTCAAACGCTGATCCCGCGTCTTTTTGGGAAAATAAAAAAACCGTCCAAATGCCTCGATATGGGAATTCGGACGGTTTTTTCATAAAAATCAGGGGTTAAATTGGTGCTACATAAGATAAAGGGGTGATATTGAATCAGGGCGGGGCGGTTTAAGCCGCTATATCACAAAATCTCAAACAGCCTCGCCAGCAGCACATCCTGCAATATTTTCCGCGTTTCCGCCTGCCGCAGCAGCCGTGCGAGCGGTGCGTCTATTTCTACGCCCGAAACAGTTTGACGCAGGCCGGACAGCGTCTTCATACGGTTTTTCTGTTCAAACATATCCTCCATACCAAGTTTGACGCGGAAACGCCAAAACGGCTCGGTCTTCATGTGGTAGATCGGCATGCCGAAGTTTTCCCTATGATATTCGTTTGCCACCCACAGCCGCCATTGCCGCCCGAATATTTCCTGCCATTCGTCCAAGAGTGCGTCTGTAAAATCTATCTTTTCCGCGAACAGGCTGCCTGATTCGTACAGCAGGCACAGGCTGTACAGCAGGATGAATTTGTGCGGCGCACGGTTGTTGGCCTGCGTAAAACTCGTGTGCAGTCTGCGGAACTGTTCCGCATATTCCAATAATGCCGGCAAAAACGTCATGCCGCACCCTTCTGCAAACCCTGCAGCACCGCCGCCGCATCCCATTCCAAAGCGCGGCAGTATTCCACAAACTCAAGCACATCCAGCCTTCTATCGCCGGTTTCCACTTTGCCCACCAGCGAATGCACCACATTCATGCGTTCCGCCAGCGCACGCTGCGACAACCCCAAATCCACGCGCCGGCGGATTAGGAGCTGCCGCAATTCGATGTGTTTGTCCGAATGGACGGACAGGCGGATATTTTTCATTGCCCCGATTTTAGGTACAATCGCAGCTGCACCTGTTTTAGGTGCAAATGAGAAAAATATATTGATATGAATGTCATACCCATACACACCGCCAGCCCCTTTGACGGCATACGCGGCAATATTGCCGAAGAATATTTGAGCGGGACGCAAAACTATCCCTGGATCATCGCCTTTTCCGGCGGCAAGGACAGCACACTTGCCGCCCATTTGGTGTTTGAGATGCTGCTTTCGCTGCCGCCTATGCTGCGGACGCGGCAGGTGTTTTTCGTCTCCAACGACACGCTGGTGGAAAGCCCGCTGGTGGTGAAGCATATGCGCGATGCTTTGGCGGATATTTTGCGTGCCGCCGAAATTTTCCGCCTGCCCGTCAGCGGCGAAATCACCGTGCCGAAGTTGCAGGACACGTTTTGGACGCTGTTAATCGGCAAGGGCTATCCCACGCCCAACCGATCCATGCGCTGGTGTACCGACCGCCTGAAAATCCAGCCTACCAGCGGTTATATTCTGCAAAAGGTGGACGAACACGGCAAAGCCATCATCGTGTTGGGCGTGCGCAAGGACGAATCGGCCACGCGCAAGGCCAGCATAGAACGGCATGAGAATCTGGAAGACAGCAACCTTACCCCGCACGGGGATTTGAAAAATGCGCTGGTGTACCGCCCGATTGTGGATTTGACCACGGACGAAGTGTGGGAATTTCTGGCCGCCAACGACCCGCCTTGGGGCGGTTCGCACAGTGATTTGATTAAGCTCTACCGCCAGGCGGCGGGCGGCGAATGCCCGATTGTGTTGTCGCAGGAAGAAGCCCCCGGCTGCGGCACAAATTCCAGCCGCTTCGGCTGCTGGACGTGTACCGTTGTCAATAAAGACAAAAGTCTGCAGGGCTTTGTGGATTCGGGCAAAACGGAGTTTGAGCCGCTTATCGAATACCGCGACTGGCTGGTGGACATCCGCAACAGGCCCGAATACCGCCAAGTGGTAAGGCGCAACGGCAAACTCACTTTCAAGGGCGGCAAACACATCCCCGGCCCGTTTACGATAGAAGCGCGGCGGATGATGCTGAACAAACTGCTGGAAGTGCAGGCTGCTTTCGGCGAAGAGCTGATTTCGCAGGATGAAATTGATTTGATTAAACAGATTTGGACGGAAGACCTGATTAATACTTACTCAAGGAATAAAAATGAAGCCGGAAACTGAAGAACAGGTGGCGGATTTGCTGCTGTGGCGTGATCCCGATGCGCGTGATTTGCTGGAAGCGGCTGCCGAAAAACATAAAATTAAGATGGAAGCCGTAGCAGAGCTTTTGGCATGGGCGCGACAGGTGCGGCGTAAGGGCGATAAATACGGCGGTATGAAGCAGAAGCTGGATAAAATCTTCGAACAACAGGATTTGTGGGGAAAATAAGGTGTATATCAAAAGGATAAAACTGAAGAATTTCAAATCCTACGCCGAAGCCGAATTTGAATTTCCCGCGCCCGAAAAAGGGCGCAATCTGATTTTGGTCGGGGCGGAAAACGGGCACGGCAAAACCACGCTGCTGGAAGCGGTCTACCTTTGTCTGTACGACAAGGACGCGATTGCCAATTTCCAACGCGCCGGACTGGGCGACAGCAAATTCAAATACC
>JAUMUU010000055.1:0-7439 GCA_030530545.1 Neisseria sp.
GTTTGTCCAATACTTTTTCCGACTGCGCCTTGATGGTGCTGAGCAGGCCGTGCATGTCGCGCATCACGTTGCGGGCAAGGTATTTGGGCAGTGCGCCGACATTGGGCGAGATGGACATTTCGTTGTCGTTCAAAATTACCAATAAATCCACGTCCTGCATGTCGCCCGCGCAATTTAAGGCTTCGAAGGCCTGCCCCGCCGTCATCGCGCCGTCGCCTATGACGGCCACGCTGCGGCAGGCGCGTCCGGCCAGTTTGTCGGCCACGGCCATGCCCAAGGCCGCGCCTATGGATGTGGACGAATGCCCCACGCCGAAATCGTCGTATTCCGATTCGCCGCGTTTGGGGAATCCGGCCAGTCCGCCGTATTGGCGCATGGTGTGCATGCGGTTTTTGCGGCCGGTGAGGATTTTGTGCGGATAGCTTTGGTGGCCCACATCCCATACCAGGTGGTCTTGGGGCGTGTCGTAGACGTAATGCAGGGCGACGGCGAGTTCGACCGCGCCCAGGTTGCTGGCGAAATGGCCGCCGGTGGCGGGTACGGATTCGAGCAGGAAGGCGCGCAGTTCGGCGCAAAGCTGCGGCAGTTGGGACTTGTTCAGCAGGCGCAGGTCGGCCGGCAGATTGACGGTGTCTAACAGGGGGGTTTGGCTCATGGCGGTTCTTTTCTTGTCTGCCCCGCCCGCTGCGGCCGATATGTGTTTTGATATGGCTGGTTGTTTTTGATGCAGGGCGGCGGGAACGCCGTGCGGGCGGGAATGCGGGTATGGGCGGGGATTATAGCAAGAGTTAAACCCGCCGTTTGAAAATTGCTTCAGGCCGGTTCCGACTCCGCCGGACCGCAATACAGGCTGTAGCAGGCGGAAAAAACCTGTTCCTCCCCTTGCGCCAACACCAGCAGCCCCAGGCCGTTGTTGAAGCAGTCGGGCGCGCCGCTCAGGTTTTCCACCGCCACGCTGTCGCGTTCGGGCGGGATGTAGATTTGCAGGACGGGATAGTTGTGCAGGGCCTTTATGGTCAGGCGGCGGCGGCCGTTTTTCAGGATGCAGGCCGTGCCGGGGATTTCGTTGAGCAGGAAGCTGTTGTCCAGGCTTATTCCCGCCAGCGGGCGGGGTTGCCAAAAGCGGGTGTCGGGTTCGCGGCCTCCCGTGGGCAGGAGTTCTTGGTCGAAGGTCAGGCGGATGCGGCTGTTGATGTGCAGTTCCCACTCGTCGGCACTGCCGCCCAGGGTGAAGTAGGGATGCCAGCCGTCGGCCAGGGGCATGGGGGTGCTGCCTGTGTTTTGTACGGCGGTATGGACGGTGAGTCCGTCCGAACCAAGGGTGTAACGCACGGTTATGCGGTAGGGGAAGGGGTAGCCGGGTGTTGTTCCGTCATAGTCGTAGGCCAGTTCCGCCCAAGCCTGCCCGCCCCCGCCGCTGCCGCACAGGCCGAAGGGCGCGTCGTATAACAGGCCGTGCAGGGCGTGGCCTCCGGTTTGGTGTTTGGCGATATGGTGGTTCTGCCCGTTAAAACGGTAGCGGCCGTTTTTCAGGCGGCAGGGAAAGGGGCTGAGTTTCGCGCCGTAAAAACCGTTTGTGATGGAGGCGCGGGCTGCGGAAGGGGTGGAATAACCACGGACGCAGTTGAACCAGCGGCCTTCTTCCCGCACGGCATAGCGGTTTAACAATGCGCCGAACAGGTAGATTTCGGCTTCGGCTTGGCCGCAACGCAATATGACGCGTTCGGATTCGGTGTGGCAGGTAAACATGTGGCAGCGCCGTCCTATGGTTTTACTATGCGGCAGGGAGGCAAACCGATAATACTATACACATCATAATGCGGTATCCATATGCGCCGCCCCCCGTGTTTCCCCGTTTATTATACCCGCCCCCGGCAAACCCCTTCAAAACAAAAAACTGCACAGGCAAAAGGCTGGTATACGGGCTTTTTGCCAATCTGTTATCCGTTATAATGACCGTTGAGGCCAAATACCGCGCCAAGGCCGTCTGAAAGGAAAAAACCATGCCGGACTACCTGCTGCCCGAAAACATACGCCCCCGCCTTATCCGCGAGTCCTTCCCCCAACTGTTTGCCGCCCGCCCTGCCGACAGCCACAAAGGCACATTCGGCACACTGGCCGTATTCGGCGGCGCGGAGGGCATGAGCGGCGCGGCCGTATTGGCCGCCACGGCCGCCCTATACACAGGCTGCGGCAAAGTATGGGCGGGATTCTGCCAAACCGCCCTGCCCATGCCCGTCGTCCCCGGGCGGCCGGAAATCATGCTGGCCACCGCCTCCCGGCTGATACGGCGCAAGGACTGGGATGCCGCCGTCGCCGGCTGCGGCATGGGCGCGGACGAAAACGCGCGCCTGCTGCTGGCCGAAATCCTGCAAACCGGCAACAGCCGCCCCCTGCTGCTGGATGCCGATGCCTTAAACCTGCTGGCGCAAGATACGGCGTTGGCGCGCGCCGCCGCCGGTTACCCGCAGCTCATCATCACCCCCCACCCCGCCGAAGCCGCCCGCCTGCTGCACTGCCGCACCGCCGACATACAGGCCGACCGGGCGGCGGCCGCCCAAAACCTGGCTGCAGCCTTTTGCGCCATCACCGTATTGAAAGGACACCGCAGCCTGATTGCCCTGCCCGGCGGCGGCCTGACCGCCAACACCACGGGCAACGCCGGACTGGCCACGGCAGGCAGCGGCGACGTTTTGAGCGGCATCATAGGCAGCCTGCTGGCGCAAGGTGTAGAGGGGGCGCAGGCGGCAGCCGGAGGCGTATGGCTGCACGGGGCGGCGGCCGATGTTTTAAGCTGCAGCCAAACCGGCCCCCAGGGGCTGCTGGCCGGGGAAATCGCCCCCGCCGCCCGCTGGCTGCGCAACAGGATAATTGAGAATGAATCATAATAACTTATTGATAAAAATCAATTTTTACGCAAATTATTAAAAATTTGGACATAACCTGTGTTTTCCCGGCTAAGGAAAAACATATAATGCGAAAACCCATTTGTTTAAAAAAACATTACCGAGGAAATCAAAAATGTCAGAAACCTTTTTACATTGGACATCCGACCTGGACACCGGCATAGAACAAGTAGACACGCAACACAAAGTGCTGGTGCAATACATCAACGAAATGCACGATGCCCACCTGGCAAACGACCGCCAGGCGGTAGGCAAGGCCTTGGACCACCTGATCCACTACACGCTGGAACACTTCACAGACGAAATCGCCATGCTCAAAATGGCCGAATACCCGCTTACCGACGCCCACCACCGCGTACACGAAAACTTTGTAAACAAACTCAACGTTTACAAAGGCCGCTACGACAACGGCGACGATGTCAGCGCCGAACTGCTGGACCTGCTGGATACCTGGCTGTTCATGCACATCCGCCGCAACGACCACGGCTATGTGAAGCACGTCAAAGAAAAACTGGGGCTGTAAACACCGCAAGCCTTCCCGGCCGCCGGGTCGTCCGAATAGCTTTTCGGGCGGCCCGTTTGCGTTTTCGGCTATAATGCGCCATCATTTTTCCATCCCCGACATCCCTTATGATACGTTTCGAACAAGTTTCCAAAACCTATCCCGGCGGATTTCAGGCCCTGAAAAACATCAGCTTTCAAATCAACAAAGGCGAAATGATTTTTGTGGCTGGCCATTCCGGCGCGGGAAAATCCACCATTTTGAAGCTCATCTGCGGCATTACCAAACCCAGCAGCGGCAAAGTCAGCCTCAACGGGCACGACATAGGCCGCCTTGGCGACAACCAAATCGGCTTCCTGCGCCAACACATAGGCATAGTCTTTCAAGACCACAAAATCCTGTTTGACCGCAACGTGCTGCAAAACGTCCTCCTGCCCCTGCAAATCATAGGCTACAGCCGTGCCCAGGCCGACAAACGCGCCCGGGTGGCGATTGAAAAAGTCGGCTTGGGCGGCCGCGAAAAAGCCGACCCCGTTACCCTGTCGGGCGGGGAACAGCAACGCCTGTGCATAGCCCGCGCCGTGGTGCACCAGCCCAGCCTTCTGATAGCGGACGAACCTTCCGCCAACCTTGACCGCGCTTATGCCTTAGACATTATGGAATTATTCAAAACCTTTCACGAGGCCGGCACCACCGTCATCGTGGCCGCCCATGACGAAACCCTGATGGCCGATTACGGCCACCGCATATTGCGCCTGCAGGAAGGCAGGTTCGCCTCATGATACGCTACCTGTCCCTACACCTGGATGCGGCCGGACATGCCGCCGTCCAACTGCTGAAACAGCCCCTGGCCACCCTGCTGGTCCTGCTGATGCTGGCCGTCGCCATGAGCCTGCCGCTGGCACTGTATCTGGGCATTGCCGGCAGCCGGCCGGTTTTGGGCAAACTCAACGAATCGCCGCAAATCACCCTATATCTCGAACAAGAAGCCGGCCCCGCCGACCATCAGGCCATAAGCGGCAAAACCGATACCGACCCCCGCATCGCAAAAAGCGAGTTTATCGGCAAGGCGCAGGGTTTGGGCGAACTGCAAACCAATATGGGCGAACAGGACCTGGTTTCCATGCTGGACGACAACCCCTTGCCGGACGTGTTCGTCATCACCCCCCGCCCGGGCAGCACGCCCGAGCAAATCCAAACCCTGAGGCAGGATTTGGCGGCCATGCCCATGGTGGAATCCGCCCGCCTGGATACCGAATGGATGCAGACCCTCTACCGTATCGACAGCTTCGTCCGCCAAGTGCTGGCCTTTTTGTCCGTTACCCTAAGCGTCGCCTTCGCCCTGGTCGCCTATAACACCATAAGGCTGCAGATTCTCAGCCGCAAGGAAGAAATCGAAATCACCAAATTATTGGGCGCGCCCGCATCCTTCATCCGCCGCCCCTTCCTCTATCAGGCCGCCTGGCAGAGCCTTTTGGCCGCAGGCATCAGCCTGGGCTTGTGCGCCTGGCTGATAGAGGCGACCCGCCCCCTGGTGGCCGACATCTTCCGCCCCTACGGCCTGAACATAGAATGGCGTTTCTTCCACCTATGGGAATGGCTGGCCGTGTTGGGCATCGTTGCCGCGCTGGGTATTGCCGGCGCATGGCTGGCGACACGCCGCCACCTGTTGCGCTTCGAAGCCAGACGCTGATGCGCCGGGCGCAAAAAAAAGGCCGCCATTTCACGGGCGGCCTTTTTTTCGTGTTGCGCGGGCGGCGCGTCCTTAAAAAGGCAAATGCAGAATCTGCACCACGATTATCGTACAAATACCGGCAATCCCGTCATCCAGCATCACCCCCAAACCGCCGGAAACTTTTTCGTCCGCCCATTTTACCGGCCAAGGTTTGAAGATATCGAACAGACGGAATACCAAAAACGCCAGCAGCCACCAGCCCAGCCCCGGGGGGGTGCAGGCCAGCACCATCATCATGGCGACAAATTCATCCCAAACCACACTCTTATGGTCGTGTACGCCCAATTCCCTATCCATCTCGCCGCAAATCCAAACCCCCGCCGCAAACAAAGCCAGACTCAACATAAACAAATAAGTATGGGTCATCCCCAAGCCCAAAAACAGGCCGGAAAGAAAAAAGGCGGGCACAGAGCCCATGGTTCCGGGCGCGCCTTTTACCAAGCCCGTACCAAAACCCAAACCCAGGACGCGGATAGGGCTTTGCATCATCCAATCCCAACAGGGCGTAACGGGCATTTGCGTTTGTGTTTGCGACATAATGTTTCCTTTGCTCAAAAATAAGGGAATCAGACTCAAATCGGGGCATATGGCCGACCCGGCACCCCGATGGAAAAAAGCCTGTGCAGGCGGTAAAAAAAACGTAACGGCACAGGCCGGATTGCGTTTTCCGATATAAACCAAAGCATATCGGCGGCTTTCAGACGGCCTGCGCCGACGGCCGCATTATAACGGCTAAATGCCGAAAGGCGGTATGGCTTGAAACCTCACCGCCTTTTTATCAAATCACTTCCAAAACAAAATACGCTTTGAGCTTGTCGTACACCTCATCACTCACATTGATGCAGCCGTTGGTCATAATCCGGTCGGCAGCATTTGGCGAGGCCAGCCTTTCCAGCCTCCGCTCAGAAGGTTTGAGCGTCCATACGCGGTGCAGGGCGAACAAAAAATCCTTTTCTTCCTTAAAGCCTATGACATCGCCGCCGTAACCTGCCTTGTCGGTTTTATAGATATTCATCTTAAACCGCCCCTTGGGCGTGCTCTTACCCACCAGCACAGGATGGCATTGGCCGCTGTCGGGAAAGCACAATTGCGCCTTTCCCTTGTCCACCACCACCCTGCGTTGGAAAACGTCTTCATACTGTCCCTCGGCTGCCCCGGCCTCGGCAGCGGGCAAACCGAGCAACAGCCAGAAGACGGCGACAAACAACCTGCCCACGGCGGCTTACTGGCGGATGCGCGGCGGCGTGGTCGGCGACACTTCGCGCACAATCTCGCGTATCACCTCCTTGACCACCGGTTCGGGCTTGGGTTCTACGGGCGGGCAGGCTGCATTTTCGGGATAAACCGGCTTCCAATAAAAGCTGCGGGCAAACTTATGCTTATCGAAAATAACCTTATATTGGCAGGTGGTAACATCCGAAACACCCGAAGTATTCTGCGGGTCCGCGCCCACGCCCGGGGTATAAAAATGGAACAGATAATCCCATTCCCTCACACCGAACAAACCTTCGTCATAATGAGGGCGGCCCAAAATCTTATAAATCTCATCCTTGGTCAAACCCGGGCGCATCTTATCCAACTCGTCGGCAGTCGGAAACGTCCCCCTGTCCTTATTGAAAGTCAGCGAATAAGGTTTGGGGAAGACGGGGTTGTCGGTCGTACCGTCAGAGCGGACATGGCTTTTGGTTGCACAAGCGGACAACAGGCAGGCGGCGGCCAGCGCGGCGGCTGTTTTCAATTGCCGGATAATCACAGTTTTCATCAAAATTCCTTAACAATGGGACAACGGCGTTTTAACGGGGCCGGTGTCTGATTTACCTTTAATTCAGCGAATGGTTTTTTGGCGGGCGGGAAAGCCCTCCGGCATCATCACAACGCCTCACAGACATCCCGCCCCGCCTTTTCGGACGGAACAACCTTACCACTGATAGCCCACGGCGGCGGTCGCACCATAATGACCGCGCGAATTGCCCGTGGCCGTACCCTTGATAATCCAATTGCCGCCATCCGAAATAGTCGAATAACCGACCGCATAACCGCTTTCGCCGCGATAAACGCTGCCGCCTATGGCCATCATACTCTTACCGGGCAGATAAGCCTGGGGCAGGCCGGCCACGGCCATGGCTGCCGCCGTACCCGCATTGGAATTATTTTCCAACTTGTCCATACGGTTGTTCAACTGATTGCCCATATTCACCACACTGTTGTTGATGTTCTGGTTAATCGCCTGATTGGTGTAATACAACTGGCTGCCGTTAATCGCATCGGTAGAATCGGCCGAAACCACGCCGGCGGC
>JAUMUU010000055.1:7539-9668 GCA_030530545.1 Neisseria sp.
GGATCACCAATCGCACCCGAATTCTTACCGCTGACCACATTGCCCGTACCTATGGAGATACTGTTCTCGCCCGTGGCCTGCGCGCCGTTGCCTATGGCAACCGCATTTTTACCGTTGCCCTTGGCCGTATAACCGATGGCTACGGCATACTGGCCGGCCGCGCTGGAGTCTTCGGTATTGGTGGTCGTGCCGACCGGGGTTTGGCCGTCATTGACATGGAAGAACTTGATACCCTGTTCGTTCATGTTTTTAATGGCGGAAATCACCGAATTGTTTTCAAACTGCGTCTGACCGGAAACATCATAGGTTTTTAATGCAACCTTGCCCGCATCAGTCAATTTGCCATCCGCATCGATATAGGTGTTGGTGCTGCCGCCTATAGTGTTGTGGTAATTGTTGTTGATGTTGGTAACATTGCTTTGAACCTGGGTCAAATCGCCCACCGTGGCCGCATTGTTCCACTCGGCCGCCGTGCTGCCTTCGGCCTTGATATCGGCAACCGAACGGCCGTTCAAACCGCTGGCCAGGTTTTTCGCCACTTTGCCGCCGTTATTCAAACCGTTCGCGCTCAAGCTCACCTGGCCCGAGCCGCTGCCTATGGCGATACCGCCGTTATTGACTACGGTGTTGCCGGTTGTCAGGCTGTCGGCTTGAATGTCTTTGTTCAAGGTTACCTGAACGCCGTTCGCATTGGCCTTGGTGGTGATGTTGGTATCGCCGCTGACGGTAACTTCATCGCCCAGTTTTTTCACGCCGCTCGTACCGCTGTCGCCTTTAAAGGTCAAACCCTTATTGGTAACGGTATTGTGTGCGGACACGCCTTTGGCAATGTCGTCCTTAGTGCCTTGCGCCAAATCAACCGCATAATTGGTTACATTATTGGCATCTTTCGCGCCTTTGACTACGGTAAGTGCGGTCGAACCGGCAGATACGCTGGCAGCGTCTGCATTAACCGTGTAAATGGTCTGGCCGTTAGAACCGGTGGCGCTGGTTACGCTGGCAATATTAGTACCTGCCTTAACCTCGGTTTTCGCCGCATTGGTCTGCTGTTTCAACTGGCCCAGGTTTACGGCATCGGTGTCGTTCACGCCTGCGGCAACATTGGTAATCTTCTTGTTGCCTGCATTAATGCCGTTGGTGCTGACAACCACATCGCCTGCTTTCAGGCCGTCCGAAGTCAGTGCCACATTGCTGCCGACCTTCACGCCGCTGTTGTTCAGTACCGTATTGCCGGCGGTTACGCTGTCCACATTCAGGTCGCGGGCTGTCGCCACCGTGTAGGTAGTGCTGCCGTCGCCGTTCACAGTGGGGGAAACCACGATGTTTTGTCCGGCCGCCACCTTGGTGGTCGCCTTGGCTTGCGCGCTTTGCAACTGGCTGACATTCACGCCGTCCGTTGCCGCCGTACCGGCAGCCACGTTGGTGATTTTGTTGCCGCCGTTGTCCAAGCCGTCCGCCGTCAGTTTCACCGGCTGTTTGCCCGATGCTACCGGGGTAACGGTTACGCCGTTGCCGCCTATGTCGGTCTTGTTGCCCGCCGCGTCGGTAAACTGCGCCGAGGTCAGGCCGCTCAGTTCTTTGGCCAGTTTCACGTCCAGGGTGTCCGTGCCGTTAGATACCACGCCTATGTTGCCGCTGCTCAGTTTGGTGGCGTCGGTTACGCCGCCTTGGACGTTCACTTTGCTGCCCAATTTGCGCTCAAACGCCGTGCCGCTGTCGCCGCCGAAGGTCAGGGGCGCGGTTACCGCGGTGTTCAGGGCGGTCAGGGCGTCCCCTACGTTGTTGTAGGTTTTTAACGGTTTGCCTTCAGACGGCTTGCCGTCAACCAGGTTGTATTGCGGCGCGGTCAGGTTGCCCTGTGCGTCTACCGTGCTGTTGCCGCCCAAGGCGTCGGCCACTTTCACGTTCGCCGCATAAAGCTGGCTGCCGTTCACCGCGTCTTTGCTGGTCGCACTCAGTACCGCAGGTGCGACGTTGGTCAGTTTGGTCGCGGTGCTGGTGCTGCCCGCGCCGTTGTTCATGGACGCAATCACATCGCCGGCAGCCACGGTCGTGCCTGTGCCGTCGGCGGCAGTGTTGAAGCTGCCGTCGGTTTGTTTGTACACTTTGTCGCCATTGGCGTTGGTGTA
>JAUMUU010000055.1:9768-12668 GCA_030530545.1 Neisseria sp.
TGTTGAAGCTGCCGTCGGTTTGTTTGTACACTTTGTCGCCATTGGCGTTGGTGTAAACCACGGGAAGCTGCGCCGTCTCGGCCACGTTTTGGGCGTTGATGTCCACTTTGACTTTGCTTACGCCGCCGCTGCTGTCCACGGTTACGGTAGTGCCCGTGCCGTTGATGAAGTTCACGGTGTCGCCGGCAGTTACCAGGTCTTTATCCGTGCCGTTGTTTTGCAGTTTCCAGCCGGCCGCGTTGATGCTGTCGACCACGTTTTGGGCGGTTACCAGGTTGTTGCGCCCGGCCGCAGGCACGCTGGCCACGCCGTTGGCGTTGGTGGTCAGGGTAGCGGTCTTAACGCCTACGGTGTAGGTGGTTTTGCCGTTCGCGTCTTGGGTGCTGCTTACTTCCACGGGGTTGTTGGCTGCCGCCTGTACCGCCGTGCGTCCGCCATCAACGTATTTTTTGTTGGCCGCGTCGGTATCCGCCGTGGGTTTGGCCACGTTGGTGATTTTGTTGCCGCCGTTGTCCAAGCCGTCCGCCGTCAGTTTCACCGGCTGTTTGCCCGATGCTACCGGGGTAACGGTTACGCCGTTGCCGCCTATGTCGGTCTTGTTGCCCGCCGCGTCGGTAAACTGCGCCGAGGTCAGGCCGCTCAGTTCTTTGGCCAGTTTCACGTCCAGGGTGTCCGTGCCGTTAGATACCACGCCTATGTTGCCGCTGCTCAGTTTGGTGGCGTCGGTTACGCCGCCTTGGACGTTCACTTTGCTGCCCAATTTGCGCTCAAACGCCGTGCCGCTGTCGCCGCCGAAGGTCAGGGGCGCGGTTACCGCGGTGTTCAGGGCGGTCAGGGCGTCCCCTACGTTGTTGTAGGTTTTTAACGGTTTGCCTTCAGACGGCTTGCCGTCAACCAGGTTGTATTGCGGCGCGGTCAGGTTGCCCTGTGCGTCTACCGTGCTGTTGCCGCCCAAGGCGTCGGCCACTTTCACGTTCGCCGCATAAAGCTGGCTGCCGTTCACCGCGTCTTTGCTGGTCGCACTCAGTACCGCAGGTGCGACGTTGGTCAGTTTGGTCGCGGTGCTGGTGCTGCCCGCGCCGTTGTTCATGGACGCAATCACATCGCCGGCAGCCACGGTCGTGCCTGTGCCGTCGGCGGCAGTGTTGAAGCTGCCGTCGGTTTGTTTGTACACTTTGTCGCCATTGGCGTTGGTGTATACCACGGGCAGCTGGGCGTCCTCTACAACCGACTGGGCATTCACCACATAGGTATAGGTCTGATTGCCGGTGGTGCTGTCTATATCCTGTTTCACTGTCAAACCGTTGCCTGCGGCAAATGTTATTTGCTGGCCAGGTTTAACGGTAGTGGGGGTTGTTGTGGTGCCGGTTGCCAAATTACCGCCCGCAGTAGCTTGGAAGCCGCTATTGTTGATGGCATTGACAATATCGCCGGCTGTGGCCAGTTTGCCTGCATTAGCAACTATCGGAACATCCACTTTGCCATTGTTGGCAACTGTCAGCGGTGTAGTATCCGTTGCGGCCTTCAGTTGATCTTCAGTAGCTGCGCGACCGGAAACGGGAGTACCGTTCCAGGTCTTGTTGCCCAATCCGGTTACAGTACCAGCCGTACCGTCGATTTTCACCGGGTTGCCGCCGGAAGACGGGCCTACGGTAATGCTGTCGGCCAGTTTAAAGTCGATTTCGTTGTCTTTTACTGTAGTAACGATGTTGCTGTCGCCGGAATATTTGACGGTCTCAGTCAATTTGACGGTATCGGCAGTACCATTATCGGCGGCAATTTTGAAGTAACTGTTATCTTGCAGTCCTTTAGCTATAGAATACAATTGGCTGCCGTTGACGGCGTCAGTGCTGCTTGCCGTAATATCGCCCGGGGCGACGTATTTGATTTGACGCTCATTACCAGACGATCCTACTGATACTTGATCCCCTGCCGCCACACCGGCAGCACCCGCAAAACCGCCGTAAGTTACCGACCCTATGGTAGCGGTGCTTATCGCCTGCGCATTAGCATCCGTGGTGCTTCCGCTACCCAAAGCAACGGAATTTTCCAGCGTTGCTTCTGCACCTTGACCAAACGCCGCAGAATCTTTTTTGGTTGCTGCCGCCTTATAACCTATAGAGACCGCATTTTCTTCCTTGGCAGCAGTATCAACACCTATGGCAATAGCATTTAATTTCTTATTGTCATCATCCAAGGTGGTTCCGGTACCCATGCGGATACTATTGGTCGCATTCGCCCCGTTTACACCGCGATCACCCACGCCAATAATACCGCTGTTAACATCCAAACGGCCGCCAAGTGTCAGGTTTTTGGAACCATTGTTTTGTTCGTCTGCAGGATTATTATTATTGCCATAGAACAATGTCCGGTTGGTCTGCGTATCACGCTTTTCGCTACCTGCAGTAGTATTTACCGAATTACATGGATTATATGTAGATGTTACACCGAAATAGGAAATCGGCGGCACCCACACGTTTCCTATTCCCTGCAAAGGTGTCGTAACGGGCGTACCGCCATTTGGCTGTATGGCGCTTGGGACGGTATTTGAGCCATCCGGAAGATTTGTACAGTTTACATCCTGTCCGTCATTAACATAAATGCCCGGGCCGGCGTAGGCGTAGTTGGCAGTAACCGCCATCGCCAATGCGATGGCAGTGGAAGCAAAACGGCGGGGTATACCCATGCCTGCTTTTTCCAAAGAACCTGTCCCGTTACCGCCTACGCCAACAGATGCAGACTTAGACTTACCATGTGCCTTGGCCGTCTCTTGAACAGCCACCCATGTATTTGTCGTTTCATTAAAAACAACACGATAAATTTTATTCATACCCTATCCTTTAAAAAAAAGAAATGCTTCCAAATAAGTTACTACTCTATTAAACCTACCCAAATCTGTC
>JAUMUU010000180.1 GCA_030530545.1 Neisseria sp.
CAAAACCCCGCCCTTGAGCTTTCAGGGCGGGGGTTTGTTTTTGCCTTACGCGTTCAGCCTGTGAATTTTTTGAACACCAAAGTGCCGTTGGTGCCGCCAAAGCCGAAGGAATTGGAAATGGCCGCATTGATTTTCACGTCGCGTGCCTCGTTGGCGCAGTAGTCCAAATCGCAGCCGCCTTCTATATCCTGCTCGGCAAGGTTGATGGTGGGCGGGGATTTTTGGTCGCGTATGGCCAGCACGCTGTACACGGCCTCCACGCCGCCTGCCGCCCCCAACAGGTGGCCGGTCATGGACTTGGTGGAATTGACCACTACTTTTTTCGCATGGCCGCCCAAGGCCAGCTTCAGGGCGTTGGTTTCGTTGGCATCGCCCAGGGGGGTGGACGTGCCGTGCGCGTTCACATAGTCCACGTCTTCGGGGTTGAGCCGCGCATCCTGCAGGGCGCGGGTAACGGCCAGCGCGGGGCCTTCCACATTGGGCGCGGTAATGTGGTGGGCATCTGAACTCATGCCGAATCCGGCCAGTTCGGCATAGATTTTCGCGCCGCGTTTTTTCGCGTGTTCCAATTCTTCCAGCACTAGTATCCCCGCGCCCTCGCCCATCACGAAGCCGTCGCGGTCCCTGTCCCAGGGGCGGGATGCGGCGGCGGGGTCGCCGTTTCGGGTGGACAGTGCCTTCATGGCGGCAAAACCGCCCATGCCCAGTGTGCAGACCGCGCCCTCCGCGCCCCCGGCTATCATGATGTCCGCATCGCCGTATTTGATGATGCGTGCCGAATCGCCTATGGCGTGCGCGCCGGTGGTGCAGGCGGAAACCATGCCGTAGCTGGGGCCCCTGTAGCCTTTGAGTATGGTAACGTGGCCGGCGATCAGGTTGATTAGCGAGCCGGGTATGAAGAAGGGGTTGATTTTGCGCGCGCCGCCCTGTGCCACGGCGTTGGCGGTGGCCTCTATGCTGGGCAGGCCGCCTATGCCCGCGCCTATGTTTACCCCGACGCGGTTTTTATCCAAATCGGGCAGGTCGTCCAGGCCGGCATCGGCAACCGCCTGCAGGGAGGCGGCTATGCCGTAGTGGATGAACACGTCCATGCGGCGGGCTTCTTTTGCGCTGATATACAGGCCTATGTCGAAGCCTCGCACTTCGCCCGCGATGCGGCTGGCTATGTCGGAAGCGTCAAAGCGGGTGATGGCGCTTATGCCGCTTTTGCCCGCCAACAGGTTGTTCCAGGCGGTTTCCACGTCGTTGCCGACCGGGGAAACCTGCCCCAGCCCGGTAATGACGACTCTTCTTTGATTCATCGCAACTTCCTTAACGGTTGAAACTGCGCCATGTCGGACGGCAGAATCGGTTTTGGTCAAAATTTCCCCAATGGCGTTCGGGGCGGGGGTGCGGCCGGGGCCGGTCAGGCCGTGCCGCCGTGGCGTATCAATCCGCTGTTGTTCGATGTGCCGCCAAAGAGAAACGACCCCTGTGTGCAGGCACGCCCGCGCGCAGAGGCCGGATGATGCGGCGGCAGGCCGCCGCGACAGGCGGGGCCGGTCAGGCCGCCTTGTTGGCGTTGATGTAGTCTATCGCCAGTTGTACGGTGGTGATTTTTTCCGCATCTTCATCGGGGATGTTGATGCCGAAGGCTTCTTCCAAAGCCATAACCAGTTCTACGACGTCCAGGGAGTCGGCGCCCAAATCGTCTTGGAAGGACGATTCGTTTTTGATATCGGCCAAATCTTTGTCCAGTTGGGTGGCTACGATTTCTTTTACTTGTTCATCAATGTTTGACATTATGAAGTCCTTAACTAAGCCTTGCGGCGGTGGTTGATTGAAACGGGGCGCATTGTACCCGATTGGTTGCTTGTTTTCTATCTATAGTGTGGTCGGCCTATCCGGGGCCGTTGTGCCGTACTGTCCGTACCGCCTGCGGCCTCGCCGCCCGGACCCGGTTTGAACTTAACCCGCTATATATGGTTGCTGCTGAAAAATCGGCAGCATCTTAGCACAGGGGGATTTTGCCGACAAGCGGATTTTTCCCTGTTTTTTCTGTTTGTTATGTTATGGTTTGGTTTAGAAAGCGCAATACCAGCGCCAATTCTTCCGCCGCCTCTTCCTGTGTGCCGTTGCCGGTGTGGCCGCCGCAGTCGGGGGCGTAGAGCCAGGATTTGGGCGAGATGCCGCGCAGTTTGGCGTAAAATTTCAAGGCGTGGGCGGGGTGGACGCGGTCGTCAGACAGGCTGGTGGTGATGAGTGCGGGCGGGTAATTTTCTCCGTCTGCAAGGTTGTGGTAGGGGGAGAGCCTTTCCAGGTGCGGGCGCATGGCGGGGTCCTCGGGGTCGCCGTATTCTTCTATCCAGCTTGCGCCGGCGGAGAGTCGTGTGTAGGCCAGCATGTCGGTCAGGGGGACTTCGCACACGAGCGCGCCCATGCTTTGCGGTTCGCGTACGAAGGCGGACGCGGTTATCAGGCCGCCGTTGCTGCCGCCCTGTATGGCGATGT
>JAUMUU010000056.1 GCA_030530545.1 Neisseria sp.
AAGGAGGAATGATGAAGTTATCGGAATTGTTCGACCCCAACGAATTTGCCGCGCGGCATTTGAGTTTCGGCGACGAGGCGGCGCTTTTGGAAACGCTCGGCGAGAAGAGCATGGACGATTTTGTCGGCAACACTGTGCCGCAAAGCATCCGTATGCCGTCCGAACTTGACCTGCCCGCAGCCCTGACCGAGGCGGACGCTTTGGCGAAACTGAAAGGCATTGCGGCGAAAAATGTGATCAACAAATCCTATATCGGTTTGGGCTATTACCCGACCCGTGTGCCGAACGTGATTTTGCGCAACGTGTTGGAAAATCCGGGCTGGTACACCGCCTACACGCCGTATCAGGCGGAAATCGCGCAGGGGCGTTTGGAGGCGTTGCTGAACTTCCAGCAGGCGTGTATCGATTTGACCGGCTTCCCCGTGGCCGGCGCGTCTTTGCTGGACGAGGCGACCGCCGCCGCCGAAGCGATGGCGATGGCGCACCGCGTGGGCAAGGTGAAATCGGAGCGGTTTTTTGTCGATGAACGCGTGTATCCGCAGACTTTGGACGTGATGAAAACCCGTGCCAAGTATTTCGGCTTCGAGCTGGTAGTCGGCAATTTCGCGCAGGCGGATGAAGGCGAATACTTCGGCGCGCTGTTCCAATACGTCGGCAAAGACGGCGACGTGCAGGACTTGCAGGACGTTATAGGCCGTCTGAAAGCCAAAGGTACGATTGTTGCCGTTGCCGCCGATATTATGAGTTTGGTGTTGCTCAAATCGCCTGCCGAATTGGGCGCGGACATCGCTTTGGGCAACACGCAACGCTTCGGCGTGCCTATGGGCTTCGGCGGGCCGCACGCCGCTTATTTTGCGTTTAAAGACGAGTTCAAACGCTCCGCCCCCGGCCGCATCATCGGCGTGTCCAAAGACGCATCGGGCAAACCTGCGTTGCGTATGGCATTATCGACCCGCGAGCAGCACATCCGCCGCGAAAAAGCCACGTCCAATATTTGTACCGCGCAGGCATTGCTGGCGAACTTGGCAGGCATGTACGCCGTCTATCACGGCCCCGAAGGCGTGAAACGCATCGCCGGGCGCATTCACGCGCTGGCTTCCGCCTTTGCCGACGCGCTGGTTTCAGACGGCATCAAAGTGGTTCACGAAGTCTTCTTCGATACCGTCGTTGCCGATTTCGGCAGCAAAGACAAAGCGGACAAAGCGTTCCAAACCGCTTTGGAATTGGGCTACAACCTGCGCCGCGTCGGCGACACCCAAATCGCCGCCGCCTTCAGCGAAACATCCACGCGCGAAGACTTGGCCGTGTTGTATTACACCTTCACCGGCAACAACACCTTCACCCTTTCAGACGACGTTGAAGGCCGTCTGAAATCAGAGTTCCTGCGTCAAGACGAGATTCTGCAACATCCCGTGTTCAACCGTTACCACACCGAACACGAAATGCTGCGCTACCTGAAAAAACTCGAAGACCGCGACTTGGCGATGAACCGCAGCATGATTTCGCTGGGAAGCTGCACCATGAAGCTCAACGCCACCGCCGAAATGCTGCCGATTACCTGGGCGGAATTTACCGACATCCACCCCTACGCCCCCGAAGCCCAAACCCAAGGCTACCGCGAACTCTTGACCGACCTGGAAAACAGCCTGAAAGCCATCACCGGCTTTGACGCGATTTCCTTCCAGCCCAACTCCGGCGCGCAGGGCGAATACAGCGGCATGCTCTCCATCCGCCGCTATCAGGAAGCCCAAGGCGAAGGACACCGCAACATCTGCCTGATTCCCAAGTCCGCCCACGGCACCAACCCCGCCACCGCCGCCATGCTCGGTTTGAAAGTCGTCGTCGTCGATACCGACGAACACGGCAACGTCAACATCGACGATTTGAAAGCCAGAGCCGAACAACACCGCGACGCCTTGTCCGCCATCATGATTACCTACCCGTCCACCCACGGCGTGTACGAAGAAGGCATCCGCGACATCTGCCGCATCATCCATGAAAACGGCGGACAGGTTTACATGGACGGCGCCAACCTCAACGCCCAAATCGGCATCATGCAGCCCGCCGAAGTCGGCGCGGACGTGTTGCACATGAACCTGCACAAAACCTTCTGCATCCCCCACGGCGGCGGCGGCCCCGGCATGGGCCCCATCGGCCTCAAAGCCCATCTCGCCCCGTTTGCCCCCGGCCATGTGCTGACCGACAACCACAGCGCAAGCGCGAAGCAGACCGCCGTATCCGCCGCCGCCTTCGGTTCCGCGTCCATCCTGCCGATTACCTGGATGTACCTGACCATGATGGGCAAACAAGGCATGGAACAGGCAACGCGCTGGGCCTTGCTCAACGCCAACTACGTCGCCAAACGCCTGAGCGAAGACTACCCCGTCCTTTACACAGGCAAAAACGGCCGCGTCGCCCACGAATGCATCGTCGATTTGCGTCCGCTCAAAGCCGAAAGCGGCATCACCGAAACCGACATCGCCAAACGCCTGATGGACTACGGCTTCCACGCGCCCACGGTTTCCTTCCCCGTCGCCGGCACGCTGATGATAGAGCCGACCGAAAGCGAGAGCAAAGCCGAACTCGACCGCTTCATCGCCGCCCTGAAACAAATCAAACAGGAAGTGCTGAAAGTCGAAAGCGGACAATGGCCGAAAGACGACAACCCCTTGGTCAACGCGCCGCACACCGCCGCCGACATAACCGGCGAATGGACGCACCCCTATTCGCGCGAAGAAGCCGCCTTCCCGCTGCCCTTCGTGCGCGAAAACAAATACTGGCCCAGCGTCAAACGGGTAGACGAAGTTTACGGCGACAAAAACCCCGTCTTCACCCTGCCGCCGCAAACAAACGGCTAAACAAACCCCGCCGCAAAACGCCGCCCGAGAGCAAGACAAACCGCTTTCCGGCGGCGTTTCCCCAAGCGGACGGCGGATTGCGGAGCAACCCCGATAACGGTAAAATCAAAACGCCCCGACAGGGCTGGCGTTTCCACCATCAAGGAATTTCCCATGAAACAAAAAATCATCACCCAGGCGCGAAGCGCGGGCGCGCAAGTAACCGCCCTGCGCGAACAAGTGCTGGACATCGTATTACAGCAAAGCGGGGTGATTAAAGCCTATCAGGTATTGGCCGCCATGCAGCGCGAAAGCGAAACCTCGGTCGCCCCGCCCACCGCCTACCGCGCACTGGATTTTTGGGTAGAACAAGGCGTACTGCACAAAATCGCCGCCGTAAACGGCTACGTCCTATGCAGCCATGCCCAACACGACTGCCGCGAACACGGCCATGACGAACAAGAGGGCGAACAAGGCCACAGCGCCTTCATCCTGGTATGCACCCGCTGCGGCGCGGCAGACGAACAATCACTGAGCAAACAATGGGCGGACCTGCAACAGGCCGTCCGCGCCACAGGCTTCGCCCCCACCGAAGACCACCTCGTATTGACAGGAATCTGTGCAAAATGCCGCTGAAAAAAACCAAAGTCCACCTGATTTCCGGCTTCTTGGGCACGGGCAAAACCACCGCCCTGAAAAGCCTGATGGCACAAAAAGACCCCGCTGAAAAATGGGTCATCATAGTGAACGAATTTGGCGAAATCGGCATAGACGGCGCAGTATTGGGCGACGAGGGCATACCCGTGGCCGAAATCGCCGGCGGCTGCCTGTGCTGCGCCGCCGGCCCGCAAATGGGCAGCGCGCTGGGCAAACTCCTGCGCGGCGAACCCGACCGCATCATGATAGAGGCCAGCGGGCTGGCGCACGCCGCCAGCGTCATAGACGAACTCAAAGCCGCCCCCTTTGCCGACCGGCTGGAAATCGCCGCCGTGTTCACCGTAGTGGACCCGCGCCAGTTCACAGACCCCGATTACGCACTACAGGCCCTGTATAAAGACCAAATCGGCATCTGCGACATCCTCGTTGCCAGCAAAACCGACCTTTGCACCCCCGAACAACTGGCCGCATTCCGCGCCCAAGCCGCCAAACTCTTCCCCCCCAAAGCCAAAATCGCCGAAGTGCAAAACGCCCGGCTGGACATACAATGGCTGGACACCCCCGTTATCGAAAAACCGCGTTACCGCCTGAAATCCCTGCCCGACAACGCCATGGGCTACCAATCCCAAGGCTACACCTTCCCCGCCGGACGCAACTTCGACGGCGAAAAACTGACCGCCTTTTTCGACCGCCTGCCCCAAATGACCGAAGGCCTGGTACGCGCCAAAGGCGTGTTCCAAGTATTGGACACCTGGGTTTGGCTCAACTGGGTGGACGGCAAATGGGGCGCGAGCCAAGTGGCCTGGCGGCGCGACAGCCGCTTCGAACTGATAGCCAAATCCTTTGACGCGGATATGCTGGAAAAACAACTGAACGAAGCCTTGGAATAAACCTCCCCCGGTTTTCGGGCGGCCTTCCCATAGGCGGCAGAAACATAGCGGATTAAAATAAAAACAAGACAAGGCGGCAACGCCCGCCGTGTACGGATAATAATACGGCAAGGCTAGGCAACGCCGTATTGGTTTTTGTTAATTCACTATACCTTCAAACAGCCCGCCCCCGTAGGCAAAAAGACAAAACCATGTGGTATCAAACATTTGAATTTTACGACCGGCAGCCGCCCGCCACGGCGGACGATATGGCCGCATTCCGCGCCCCGCTGCCCGAGGCCGAACGCGCGGACGCATTGCGCTGCCTGGACGCATACGCCGCACAACTGCAAGCCACCGCATTCTGCCTGCCGCACCGGTTTTCCATACCTGCCCAATTGGAACAGCTTTGGCGGTATTCCGTCAGCGGCGGCATATCGGGCAAGGGGCAGGATTTCGGCTATTTCGCACCGGCGGAAGTCGTATCATTTTATTTTATCTACCAATTCTGGCATTACGCGCCCAACCTGATGCCGATTGCCTTTGACGGCGGCGGCGTATTCTACTGCTACGATTTCAGGCAGCCCGCATCGGGCGATCCGCCCGTGGTGATGAACGATTCGGGCAACCTTGGCGAAACCGATGACGAAATCGTTTGGGCGGGCAACACACTGGCCGAAGTATTGGCAAAAGAATTGGACTATTAAAACATTTGCCGCCTTTGCAACCGACAACCGCCGCCTGCGCCCTAACCGGAAAATACGCGTCAAAGGACACCAATCCCCTATATTCACATCACCCTGCCGTCCCCGCACACCCCCTTCTTATCCACCCAATACACCAGCAGCAGGACCGGCAGGCCCAACAGAGCCGTAAACAGGAAAAAAGACGGATAGCCGATATTCTTCACAATCGCCCCCGAATAACCGCCCAAAGTCTTGGGCAGCAGCGTCATCAGCGAACTCAACACCGCATATTGCACGGCGGTAAAGCGGATATTCGTCAAGGCCGACAAAAAAGCGACAAACACCGTACCGGCCAGCCCCGAAGCCAGATTGTCAAAGCCCACGGCCAAATACATAAACACCAAATCATGCCCCCGGTAGGCCAGGGCCACAAACAGCACATTCGTAACCGAGGCCAAAACCGCCCCCGCCATCATCATCTTCATCAGCGCAAACCTCTGCAGCAGCATCCCGCCGACAAAGCCCCCCGCAACCGCCATCACCACGCCGAAGGTTTTGACCGCCGCCGCAATTTCCTCCTTGCTAAAGCCCATGCCCTGATAAAACACATTGGCAACCACCCCCGCCACAATATCCGAAATCCGATACAGCCCGATTAAGGCCAGCAGCAGCAGGGCGGCAGGGCCGTAGCGGCGGAAAAAATCCGTTACCGGCAGCACCCAGGTATCCCACGCCAAACGCCCGGGTACGGCACCCGTTGCCACCAAAACCGACCCCGCCGCAAAAGACGCGGCCAAAGCGGCCGCCAGCCGCAAAGCCTCCACCCCCAGCCGGCCCAAAGCCCCGTCCGCCTTGGGCAACAGCCCGCCCAAACAAGAAAACGCCGCCGCAAAAACCGCCGCTGCCGCGAAAAACAACAACAGCAGGCGCAAATTATCCGCCGCCGAAAGCCTGTTTTCCGACCGTGCCGGCACATCCGGCTCGCGTATCAGCAAAGTCGTCAGCACCCCCGCCCCCATCAGGGCCGCCATCAGCCAATAAGCCTTTTGCCACGCCTCATAGGCATAGGCGGACTTGGTAGAGCCCAAATAAGCCGCCAAAAACAATACCCCCGCACCCGAAACGACCATCCCGATGCGGTAGCCCGCCGTATATGCCGCCGAAGTGGCCGACTGCACCACCGCGCTGCCGCCCGCCGCCTCGATGCGGTAAGCGTCTATCACAATATCCTGGGTGGCGGACGAAAAACCCAGCAGCACCGCCCCCATGGCCATATAGGGCAGCATACCCTCCCGCGCCGGGTCCACCGCCGCCATCCAGCACACCGCCGCCGCCACCGACACCTGCGACAGCAACAGCCAGGCGCGCCTGCGGCCCAACAGCCCGCCCAACACGGGCAGGGAAAAGGCATCCGTCAGCGGTGCCCAGACAAACTTGAACGAATACGCCAACCCCGCCCAACTGAACATGGTCAGCGTATCCAAGCCCACCCCGGCCTCGCTCAGCCACAACGACAGGCTGGAAAAAATCAAGGCCGGCGGCAGCCCCGAAAACAAGCCGAGAAAAAACAGCACCGGCACACGCCTGTCGGCATAAACGGCAAAAGCGGACAAATATTTCCTCATCAAATTCCCTTAACGCTTCAAACTGCCTTAAAGCGGCATCGGGCGCATTGTAACAGCAGGCCGCCCGAATTTTCAGACGGCCTGCCCAAATACGGCGGCTCTCACCCCAAAGGCCAGCCGCAAACTACCGTCTGGAAGGGCGCGACTTCAAGAACAAAGAAAAATTGACCAAGGAACAATACATCCCGATCAGCAAAACGGACAACGCGCCGACCGCGCCCATCAAACACAAGAAAAACAAAGGCATGGCAATCCTCCTAACACATTGGCAAAAACAAAAACGGATAAAAAGCATAACAAGCCGTTTTACTTTTGCCATTTAGATTTACCTGCTTTTCCCATCAGAAAAAAACAATAATTATCAAAATATAAACTAATAACAATCATTATCCTGATATAATTCCATATCAAAAGGCTTTTTCACAAAAATCCCCCATCCCCGTTACCATTTGAAAAGCATACCGCCTTCCCGCACCCAACCGCCCATTAACACATCTTAAACAACCCGCAAACCCGACCCGCCTTGAAACACCGCAGGCCAACCCAATATACCCGCAAACCCCACCCCAACCCCCAAGGAATTGTGATGAAATTCACATCCCCGTTTAAAAAAGGCAAAAAAATGACCAAACAACACCATGACCCCGAAACCAAAGAAGAAGAAAAAACAGCAGAAGCCGCGCCTCCCGGCTACGAAGAACTGCAGGCACGGGTTGAAGAGCTGGAAGGACAGTTGAAAGACGAGCAACTGCGCGGGCTGGCCAACGAACAAAACCTGCGCCGCCGCCATCAGGAAGAAATCCTATCCACCCACAAATTTGCCGGACAAAAATTCGCTGCCGAAATGCTTCCGGTCAAAGACTACCTGGAAATGGCCCTGGCCGACCAAAGCGGAAACTTCGAAGCCCTGAAAACGGGCGTGCAAATGACCCTGAACGAACTGCAAAAAGCCTTTGAGGCCACCCAGATTAAAGAAATCTCCCCCCAGGCCGGCGACAAACTCGACCCCAACCTGCACCAAGCCATACAGGCCGAGGAAAGCGATGCCGAGCCCAACAGCATCCTGCGCGTCTTGAAAAAAGGCTACACCCTGAGCGACCGCGTCCTCCGCCCCGCCATGGTGGTCGTTGCCAAAGCCCCGGAACAGGCAACAGACACCCAAGGCTGAACCCTCCCCCATCCCCAAAAGCCGAAACCCGCACCAAGGTTTCGGCTTTTTCATGCCCACGCCACCCGGCAGACCGTCCGCAAATAACCCATTGTCCCCAATATTCCCAAAAAATATTCCGTAATAACTTTGATAATCAACAAAATTACGCTAATATTATGAAAATATTAATAAAATATCACAAAATCCTGATACCAGGACAACCCTATATATAAAGGAAAATACCCATGCGACTGACTAAATCCACCCCCGCCCCAAAAACACTGGCCTTATTATTGGGCTTATTATGGCATCCGCCGCTGTGGGCGGATGAAGCCCCGGGACAGGGAAACCTGGAAACCGTTACCGTCAAAGCCCGGCGCGACCGCGACAAAAGCGGCCGCAGCCAAGTCTACACCCGCGACATCAGCAACCTCTACAAAGGCAAAGAAGAAATCGAAACCTATCGCGGCAGCAGCGTGGCCGACCTCCTAAGCGGAATGGCGGGCGTGTTCAGCGGCGACGCGCGCAACAGCGGCGCACTGGACCCCAACATACGCGGCATACAGGGCGAGGGCAAAGTGCCGGTAACTGTGGACGGTACGGAGCAGGCCATCAGCGTATGGCGCGGCTTTGAGGGCGTGTCCAACCGCAACTATATAGACCCCAACCTGGTCAGCAGCGTGTATGTGGAAAAAGGCGCGTCCGCCAACCGCGACATCCGCACAGGCATAGGCGGCGCGGTCAGCATGAAAACCTTGGAGATAGACGATGTTGTGCCGCAGGGCGAAAAATTCGGCATGGAAGTCAAACTGGAAACGGGCAACAACACCATCAAACAGCGCGAATACGCCCTTGCCGAAACATGGGGGACGGACTACCGCCGCTATCCCAAGCCCTACTCCTTCGACCGTATGGAATGGGCGATTATGCTGGACGACAGCGACAGGCAGAAACAGCGTTTCGGCGGGCGCGGCAAATTGTTTAAAGACAATGCCTTCCGCATTTCCGCCGGTATGCGCGGCGAAGTATTTGACGGCCTGATAGCCTACGCCTGGCGCGACAAGGGCAATTATTTTGCCGGCAGCAAGGGGGCGGAACGCTACGGCTACATTGCCAACGCCAGCGAGATGACGGAAGACGCGTTTACCAAGCAAATCACGGACATTCAAAAATATACCGCCAATATCGGCCTGTATTACCACCCGTCCGGCGAAGTGGCCAATACTTCGCTCAATATGCGTTCGTGGCTGGCCAAAGGCACGCTCAAACTGCCCGGCAATCAAAAAATACAACTCGGCATACGCCGCACCCATGCCAATTTCGGCGAAATCATGCCCTACAGCATACTGTTCGGCAACATAGGCGGCAGCAAACTCAAACCCGACGGTTCGGCCGAAACCGACATGAGCAAGCTGACCAAGGGTACGCTGATGGCGGAATGGCCGCAGGCTTGGGTAAAGCAGACCGCCGTCAATCTGGATTACACCTGGAAGCCGGAAGACAGCCGCTGGATAGATTTGAAGGCGGGAATTTGGGGGACTTTTAACGATTCGCAAACCAACTCCACCGGCGGCTATCCCGCATCCACGCTGTTTCTTGACAAGACATTCAACGACAAATACGCCGAAGACTGGTATTTCAAAGGCAAAGAGCCGGAATGGGACAAACTGCCGCCCAACACCAACAACCGCTTCACCGTCTTCAACGCCGCCGCCTACCGCGCCAAAAACAACCGCCTGGGCATCAATTTGTCCAACCGCATGAAGCTGACCGACAAGCTGGAATTAACCCTGACGGGCGACTACCAACGCGAAAAACTCAAAGGCAGCAGCGACACCGACTGGATACTCGCCCTGCCGCACGACGAATACCGAAAATTGATGTGGGACGACCCCGCAACCACCATCAACACCAACTTCGCCCTGACCATGCCGCGCAAAGGCAAACGCAATGAGTGGAACGTAGGCTTCAATTTCAAATATCAACCCACTTCCTGGCTGACCCTGAACGCGGGCGGCCGCTACACCGACTACCGTATGACCGATACTTTTGTGCGCGATTATCTGGCCAAACACCGCGACCGTTTGGAAGCGGAAGGCGGATTTGACGTGTTGTCGGAAAACAGCCGCAACCTTGCCCTTATCAACAGCAGGCTGGCCACGCCCGAAGAATACCGCGCCCGCATGGATTTGAAGGCCAGATTCGAAGCCGCGCTCAAAGCCTATGAAGAAAACCCCGAAGTGCTGCGCGCACAGGCGGAATGGCAGGCCTACGACCAAAAATTCTGGGCATGGATAAACACCCTGCCCGTGCCGGATTTGGGCTGGGCTTTAGAAAATATGCCCGATGAAACGGCAAGGATGCAGGCCGGTTATCCCGATTTCGTCCCCTGGCCGCAGTCTTTGATGGATTTGAATGACGAATACAACAATTCGACCACGCTGCCGTCATCGGTAGAAGTAGGCTATATGCCCCTGGACAACTGCACCATAGACCCCGCCGCAGGCAATTGCGTTTATTGGAAAGACGGCGAAAACCCCGTTGCGGACGGCCGTCTGAAACAATTTACCGAACAAGGCATCAACCCCGCCACGGGCAAAGTCGAAAACAAATACCAAGGCGAAGCATTAATCGGCGACAAAAGCCCTGCCGCCGAACACCGCCGCCTGACCGAAGAAGAACTGCGCAATTCGTGGAAAAAAAGCGGCCATGCCTTCGCCCCCATGTTTTCCGCCACGGTCAAACTCGGCGACCACACCCGCCTGTTTGCCCGCTACACCGAATTCAAACGTTTCCCCAGCATGTACGAAGGCACATTCGGTTTTGGCAACCACAGCATAGCCAACCTGTTCAGCATCCCCTTCGGCCGCATCCGCTACCCGCTCAAACCCGAACACGCCAAAAACTGGGAAGTTTCCATCAGCCACGACTTCACCCGCCTGCTGCCCAAAATGCGTTATGCCGATGTGCGGCTGACCTACTTCCACAACAAAACCCGCAACGTCATCGACCGCAATTATGCCACCTGGCAAATCAGCAATTACGACAAACAGGTTATCAGCGGGCTGGAGCTGCAAACCCGTTTCGACAACGGCCGCATTTTCGGCGATTTGGGCGTGGTGCGGAATATGAAAAACGAAGTCTGCGACCGCCGCGCCATAGAACAGCAGTATGATGTACAGCAATACGTTTACCACGGCCGCACCTTTCCCGTGCCTTATTGCCAAAACGGCGGTTTCGCCAGCGGCTGGCTGATTAACCGCATCCAGCCGCGCTGGTCGGTAACGGCCAATTTGGGCGGCAGGTTTTTAAACGAAAAGCTGGAAGTCGGCTCGCGCCTCACCTTCCACAGCCGTGTTGAAGACAAGCAGCAGCCCTCCGCCCGCTGGCGCGATTATTACCTGCAGCGCGACGGGGAAAACAGCGAAGCCTTCCGCAGCAACAACGGCAACGCCAACTGGCAGCCCGTTACCGTGGTCGATGCCTATGTGCGCTACAAATTCAACAAACATTTCAGCGCGGAACTGACGGGCAGCAACCTGACCGACCGCTATTATCTGGACCCCATGAGCCGTTCCTATATGCCCGCGCCCGGACGGACGCTGCGTATCGGTTTGACGGGGAAATGGTAGGTATAGTGGAGACGAATGCCATCTAACTAAGAGTAATGATTGCTTTTTTAGAAAAGTAATTTATGATGAAGACATCATCAAACAAGGGGGATGAATGATGATAGCCATAACTTTATTCATTTTTCTATTCATTTGGATTTACCTGACCAAATCCGCCATAAAAATCGGCAGGTATCTGTTCCGCCGTTTCCGCCCCAACTATCCCCGCGCGGAAAAATGGGGTGCGTTTTGGGGATTTATGCTGGCGATGGGCTGGGTGTTCGTTTTTTGGGCGGTGGAAGCGGTCATCGTCCGCATTTATGCGGCACAAATGTGCAAGCAGGCGGTGATTACGGTTTATGTGACGCCGGAGTAATGGAGGAGTCTCACGAAGGAAAGTGCGGATAATTTAAGAAAAAATGCGCCTTTTTATTTTAAAAATAATAATATTATTCTTGATGGACAAGAGTTCGAGTTTTTTCATTCTCTATCAGAGTTTTCTGATATAGATTATTATATATATTCCCAAAGAAAAAAATTATACGACACTGTATTACGAAATCTATTTTGATAAAAGATTTCAAGTTATTTTATTCAAGAATTTAATCACTTATACACGTTCTGCTCCGGCAGGAAATTCCTATAAGCTTTGGATAGACAGTACGCCTAGGTGCGATAGTGATTCATTTAAGTATTTCTCTCAATATTATTTAATTTCTCAACCAGCCTATAAAGGGTAATATCATGGCAAACATCAATGTCTCTGATTATGTTTTACTGGCAGAAGCCAGCTATGCTGATTTTTCAAGGGGTTTATCTAAAAACCAAATTGATGAAGCACTTTTATAATTTACTATTGAAGCTGATGCGGAAACGCCGTCCGAAGACGGCCGGACGGCGTTTTAAGCATTAAGGGGATGTTGGTAAAAAAGCACCTTGTCAAGGTGCTGTATCATGCTTTGGCGCGGCGGACGGGGCTCGAACCCGCGACCCCCGGCGTGACAGGCCGGTACTCTAACCAACTGAGCTACCACCGCGCATCATCGTTTTTCAACAATGAAATAAACTGGTGGGTGATGACGGAGTCGAACCGCCGACATTCTGCTTGTAAGGCAGACGCTCTACCAACTGAGCTAATCACCCGAT
>JAUMUU010000057.1 GCA_030530545.1 Neisseria sp.
TTGGCGGCTTTTTCGGTTTGGTTTTGGGCAAGGGCGCGGATTTTGACGGCGGTTTTGCGGCCTTGCCCGACTGTAAAATAATTGGACGAGGTTGGGTTGATTTGGTGTAAATGTTGTTCCAGCGCAGGTTTGAGCCATTCGAAATTGCGGTGTTGGATAAAGGCATACCGTCCGACTTGTTTGTAATTGCGGTTCAGCGGTGTGATGATGTAGCCCCATTTTTCGCCGTCTATCACATCTTCGCCCAAATACACGGGTGTTTCGCATATGGCGGAAATGGCGCGTTCTATATTGCCTTGGTGTTGGCCGTAGCGGTATGCGGCTTGGGCTGGGCTGCAATGGGCGGTTTGGCAGATGAGGTCGATTTGCCGGGCGCGGTAGGCGGCACAGGCGGCTCCGGGGCTGCCATGCTGACTTAATAGGGCCGCCACTTCCGGGATAGGCAGCGGGATTTTTTGCTGCAGGCGGCGGACGGCCATATAATCGTTTGTTTTCATAAAAATTTCCTTAATGGTTGAAACCCCGCCCTTCAGGGCGGTAGGATTTGGGTTTGTTTGGGAGGGGGTGTAACCCCTTCCAAATCAGGGTGATACACAGGGCTGCGCCTTATGTGCGGCTCTGTGTGTTGAAACATGAATTTTATTTTGACTATGCAGGTTTTCCGCTTCTTGGCGGCCTATTGCATATCGTGTTTGAACAGCCGCTCGCGCGCCATTTGTTCAAACGGCGTGCCTTCGCGGCCATAATTGGCAAAAGGGTGTATGGCTATGCCGCCGCGCGGGGTGAATTGGCCGAATACTTCTATGTATTTCGGGTTCATCAGTTTAATCAAGTCTTTCATGATGATGTTCACGCAGTCTTCGTGAAAATCGCCGTGGTTGCGGAAGCTGAACAGGTAGAGTTTGAGCGATTTGCTTTCCACCATTTTGACATCGGGGATGTAGCGGATGATGATGGCGGCAAAATCGGGCTGGCCGGTAATCGGGCACAGGCTGGTAAATTCGGGGCAGGTGAATTTGACAAAATAGTCGTTATCGGGATGTTTGTTGTCGAAGGTTTCCAAGACTTCGGGGGCGTAGTCGCTTTTGTATTCGGTTTTTTGGTTGCCCAACAGGGTGATGCCGTGCAGTTCTTGCGGGGTTCTGGACATGGGGTTTCCTTGTGTGTGTGTCGGATATGTGGCGCAAAACAGGCCTTCTTTGCTTATCATACACGTTTTTTGCCAGGATGCGCCGTAAAACCCCGCCCTGGCAGGACGGGATGCCGGGTGCGGATTGCAAATTTGTTTTAATTTCTATAAAATCAATCTGTTAATAGGTCATATTCAGTCTTTTTCCATGACGGCCTGTTGGGGGAACAGGCCGTCATGGGGACTTACTTGAATGTTTCCATACAACCATTAAGGAATTTCCTATGACGATGTTTCAACACATAAGGCGCAGCCCTGTGTGTTGCCCTGATTTGGAAGGGGTTACGCCCCTCCCAAACAAATCCAAATCCCACCGCCCTGAAGGGCGGGGTTTTAACCATTAAGGAAATTTTGATGAAAGGTGAAGTTTCATTGGCCCGGGTGGAAAGTGTGCGGGCGGATAATTATCATGAGGTGCTGGCACCGGTGCGCGAGGCGATAAGCTTTACGGAAACTTATGAGGAATATTGTGCCGCCCTGCAGCCCTTTACCCGCAACCAGCGTCTGATGATGGCCTTGTCGGCCTATACCGAAGAGTTGGACGGCGGCCATGTGATGTTTTTCGGTTCGCCTATGGGGGTGATGTGGCAGGATGTGCAAGAGGCTTTGCGGTTAATCGGCGATGAGAGGTTTATCAAGATTTATGATCAAGCCCTGGCCTTGTTCGGCGGTGCGCCGTCTTTTGACGATGATGAGCGTTATGGGCAACTGGAGTCGCATGAGGACGGGTTTGGCGAGGTAGAGGCCTTAAATGAGCTGGATGAGGCTTATTATGAGATAGACGCGCAGTTGCACGAACAGATAGCCCGCTTTATCCGCGAACACGCGCCTGATTTTGTCTGCGCCAAGGGCTGATTGGCCTTGTGTCCGAACCGCCTGAAGGTTTCAGGCGGTTTTTTGCGGTTAAATCCGTTCGGCCATGGCTTCGCCCATGCGGGTTTGCGTCCCCGCTGTCAGACGGGCGTTCAAGCGCACGGTGTCGGCGGGGAAGAGGTTGATGACGGTAGAACCCAGGCGGAACGCGCCCATTTCCTGGCCTTTTTGCAGCCTGATGGGTGATGCGCCGTTGTCGCCGTAGTGCCATTCGCGCACTTCGTGCGTGCGCGGCGGGTTGATGACGCCCGCCCAGGCGGTGCTGATGCTGGCGGTGATGGTTGCGCCGACCAGAATTTGCACCATGGTGCCGAATTCGGTGTCGAATACGCAGATGACGCGCTCGTTGCGGGCGAACAGGTCGGGGATGTGCGCGGCCAGGAAGGGATTGACTGAAAACAGTTCGCCCGGCACATATATCATCCGCCGCAATACTGCGTCGCAGGGCATGTGGATGCGGTGGTAGTCGCGCGGGGACAGGTAGGTGGTGAGGAATTGGCCGCCGTCCAATTGGGCCGTCAGGGCGGCATCGCCCGCCAACAGTGCGTTCAGGCTGAAATGGCGGCCTTTGGCCTGCAACAGGCGGCCTTGTTCGATTTTGCCCGCCTCGCTGATTTTCCCGTCCGCAGGCAGGCACAGGGTGCGCGGGCCGTTGTCTATGGGGCGCGCGCCGTCTTTGAGGCGGCGCATGAAGAATTCGTTGAAGGTGGCATAGTCCGCCGGGCGGTTGCACGCGGCCTCGTGCCAGTCTATGCGGTAGCGGGCGGCAAAAATCTGGATGGCGATATGGGTAAGGCCGCCCCAGCGGCGTTCGGCCAGCCAGCCGGCCAGCCGGGTCAGGGGCTGTTGCGGCATGAGGTATTGCAGGGCGATTTTCAGGCGTTGCAAATAGGTGGGGGCGGGGTATTTCTGCAGGGACATTGTTTTGCGTCCGATTGGGTGTTGGAAAGCGCGAAGTATAGTGGAATTGCCGGCAAACCGATACGGCTCGGCGGGCCGCTGTGGCGGCGGCCGGTTTTTTCGGGTTGAAACCGCGCATCTTGGGGCGGTAGAATGGGGGCGGCGCGGCCTTGCGGGCGTTTTTGCAGGGCCGCCCGATTTGCCGCACCTTTGTCAAATTTGTGTTTCCGGTATGTTTCAACACACAGGGCCGCACCGCACTAAGGCGCAACCCTGTGTGTCGCCCTGGTTTGGAAGGGGTTACGTCCCTCCCGAATAAACCCAAATCCTACCGCCCTGAAGGGCGGGGTTTAAGCCATTAAGGAAATTTTGATGAAAAACGCCCTGATGTTCCGGCCGGAAGGTGTTTCTCCTTCCTATCCGGCCCTGCCGCCCCCGGGGTTTGATGAAATGTCGGCAGCCCCCCGATAAACCTTGATTCCGCCGCCCCGCCAAGGGCGCGGTTTCGTACAAGAAGGAGTTTTTGATGAGCCAGTATTCAGATATTATCGTTGTCGGCGCGGGTCCTGCCGGTTTGTGTTTCGCCCGCACGCTGGCCAACAGTAATTTGAACATCACGATTGTGGAAAAAAGTCCTATAGAAAGTATCAGGCTTCCGCCTTATGACGGCCGCGAAATCGCTCTGACGCATTTGTCTAAGGAGATTATGGAGCGTTTGGGGATTTGGCAGCGCGTGCCTGCCGATGAAATTTATCAGTTGAAGGACGCGCAGGTGTGGAACGGTACTTCTTCCTACCAGCTGCATTTCCCGCAGCCGACCAAGGCGCGAGGCGGGCCGACCGACCGTTTGGGCAATTTGATTTCCAATCATAATATCCGCCGCGCCGCTTATGAGGCGGTGGCCGAGCAGCCGAATGTGAAGGTTTTGGCCGGGGTGGGCGTTACCGAGGCCAAAACCACGCCCGAGGGCGCGCAGGTGTTGCTGGATAACGGTGAGAGGCTCAATGCGCGCCTGTTGGTGGCCGCCGACAGCCGTTTTTCGCAAACCCGCCGTCAGGTGGGCATTTGCGCCGATATGCACGATTTCGGCCGCACGGTCATTGTCTGCCGTTTCAAACATGAGTTGTCCAATAATCATACCGCCGTGGAGTTTTTCCAATACGGCCGCACGCTGGCACTGCTGCCTTTGGAGGAAAATCTGACCAACTGTGTCATTACTATAGACAGTGATAAGGCCGGCGCGCTGCTGGCTTTGCCGCCCGAGGAGTTGGCCGCAGATTTGGAAAGGCAGCTGCAGGGCAGGTTGGGGCGTATGGAAAAGGTCGGCACGCTGCATACTTATCCGCTGGTGGGGGTGCATGCCGGCCGTTTTTATGCGGTGAGGGCCGCCCTAATCGGCGATGCGGCCGTGGGAATGCATCCGGTTACCGCGCACGGTTTTAATTTGGGGCTGGAGAGTGCGGATATTTTGGGCAGGCTGGTCTTGCAGGCCGCCAATGCGGGCAAGGATATAGGCGCGGCTTCGCTGCTGGAACGCTACAATGCCAAGCACCAACTCAATACCCGCCCGCTCTACCACGGTACGAATGCGATGGTGAAGCTGTTTACCAATGAGGCCGCACCGGCCAAGCTGCTGCGTAATTTGGTTTTGCGCGCCAGTAATAATCTGCCGCCGGTGAAAAAACTGATTACCCGCCAATTAACCGGTTGATTCGTCCCCGCAGGCCGTCTGAATGCCGTTTCAGGCGGCCTTGCTTTTGATTTTCCCCGATTTCCGGCATAGGAGGAAACCATGTCCTTACCGCGTTATACATTATTGTGCCTGATTGCCGCATTGTGCGCCTGCGAAGGCCGGCCTTCCGGGGGCGAAGTATCACCCCCGCCATCGGCATCGGCGCAACCTGCCGCATCATCCGCGTCCGTTTCCGCCCCGACGGCATGGGAGGCGGCAGGGGAATTCCGCGCCCCCAACGGTTTCCGTTATCTCTATGTGGTAATACCCCGGCCGGAAAGCCGCGAAGGCCTGGTGGCGGCGGCGCGCGCGATACACGAACGCGAACCCGATGCCTGGCTGTTTTTACTGGATGACGGCGAAAAAGTCCCCCAAGCACTGTCGGCCAACCGCAGCGGCGACATGTCCGCCTTTCCCGCCGAATGGATGGGGCGACATTTATTGGGCAGTACGGCGGTGGCGGCCATGCCCGACGGCAGGCGGCAATGGGTGGTATACGAGGGGCAGTCGCGCGGCGAACCGATTGCCGAACTGCCCTGCATAGGGGGCGGGGGGGCGTGCCGGGATTGAAGCGGCGGGATGCTGCTCAGGCATCGGGCAGCCGCGCCATCCAAACGGCATTGCACAGACAGATGACACTGACCAGGGCGGGCAGCCACCAAGGATGGGGGAAACGCCACCACAAAATAATGCAGGATAAAGTCATAGTGGCGTAGGCCAGATATTTGGCACGGCGCGGCACGGCGCGGCGGGTTTCCCAGTCGCGGATGATTTTGCCGAACAAGCGGTGTTCCCTAAGCCTGCGGTGGAAGGCGGGCGAGGCCTGCGCCCAGCAGGCGGCTGCCAAAAGGATGAAGGGCGTGGTGGGCAGGCCGGGCAGATAGATGCCCGCAATCCCCAAAGCAAGGGATATTGCACCCAATATGCCCAACAGCGGTTTTAACAGCGCGGCCGGTATTTTTTTCATCAAAATTTCCTTAATGGTTGAAACCCCGCCTTTCAGGGCGACACACAGGGCTGCGCCTTATGTGCGGCCCTGTGTGCTGAAACATCAAAACTTCCCAAACATGGGCTGAAAATTAATCCGCCATATCGCGGAATAAATTTAATTCAATATATAATAATAATAATTTTCAATCCATTTTACCAAACTTTTCCGGGGCGGCGGCACGCCCGTCCGGCCAAGCGCACCTTGCCGCATAGGCCGGATAAAGAAACAGCCTGAAAACCTTGTCGGGGGTTTTCAGGCTGTTTTACGGATAAAGGCCTATCAAAGGCTCAGTCGGCGGCTTTTTTGGGCGGCCTCAGATTGCGGAACAGGCTTTTGACCACATTCTCATGCATCAGGGATATGGGGATCATGTGGATTTTCCCCGACAGGTTGAAGGCCTTGATGGAGGTGGTCAGGGACAGCGTTTTGCCTTCGTTTTCTATCCGTATGTCGGTCATAACGTTCATACGGCTGTCTTCGGCCGTCAATACCAGGCGGTTGTCCGAAATCTCGTCTATGGTGAAAAAGTGCAGCATATCGCCCTCTTGCGGGTCTATGGGCAGGGGCGCGCCGAAACTGTCTACCCGTTCCTTGTCGAACGGGCGGTATATGGTGTTGCTGATTTTGAATAATTTGGCCAACCACATGGGCGGGCGGCCGGTCATGCGGCGGTAGGCCGCAAAGGCGGTATACGGCTGAACCAGGCGGGTTTCGACAGTTTGAAGGAAATCCAGCTCCCTATGGGGGGCGGCCATCCGTATGTCGTCTTCCATATCCGAAATCATAATGTCTTCTGCATCGATATTCATGATGTTGCTCCTTATAATATTCCGTCCGGCCTTGCCGCAGGCCGTTCGGGCATGATTTAAGCGAGTAGAAAAACAGTCTGAAAGCCCGATACGGGCCAATGTGGCTCGGACTGCCGCAAGGGCTTGGGATGCCGTTTCCGACCCTATCTGCCTGCCGAAACGGACGTTTGTGCCTGCAAGCGGCCTTGCTGGACGGAATGATATCGTGCTTGATGATGTATTACCCGATTTTAATATGAACGGTCGTAAAACGGCCTGAATGTACCAGATAACTTTTATCAGGCAGATGGCGGCAGTGTCTCTTTTGTTTTATACGATATTGTTTTTAAATTGAATTTATAATAAATACGCCCGCCCCGGGGTTTCGGTTTGGCGAAAGCGCGGCGGCGGGCGGGTTGCGGCCGAGGTGTCAAAAAGACGGCTGCAGGTGGGAAAGGGGCAGGGCGGTGGTGTTTTTGATTTCTTTGAGTACGAAGCTGGATTGCGCGTCCTGAACCCCGGGGGTGGACAGCAGGGTGTCGAGTACGAAGTGCGAAAAGGCATTCATATCGGGAAAAAAGGTATGCAGCAGGTAGTCGGTTTCGCCGGTCAGCGCAAAGCAGCTCAGTACCTCGGGCCAGTTTTGCACCACGTCGGAAAAGCGGTGGCGCGATTCCACCGATTTGTCTATAGAGACGCGGATGAAGGCCTGCAGCCCCAGTTTGACCGCCACGGGCGAAAGCAGGGCGGCGTATTGGCGGATTATGCCCGCGTCTTCAAGTTGCTTTAGGCGGCGCAGGCAGGGCGAGGGCGAGAGCGCCACCCGTTCGGACAGCTCGACATTGGTCAGCCGCCCGCTGTGCTGCAGCACCTGCAGGATTTTCAAATCGGTTTTGTCCAGGGTAATTTGTGCCATGGGGTTTCCTTTGTTTTCCGTCGTCAGTCGCCAAGGGAGGGCGCGGGTTTTGCCGGCCGCGCCGCCCTGATTGTTATTTTCCCGCTATGATGACAGTTTCCTGCCAAAAACGGCGGGTTTCGTGGCTGAATCTATTCTTTACTGCCACTTTAAACCTTTTGATGCGGGCTGGCAATCTTCCGAAAGGCTGCAGCCGCACGGCCTTCGCTTCGCCTTGTATCGGAAAACGCCTGTTCGTTATAATCGCCCATACGTTTTGTTGCAATAAGGAGAAAGAAGATGACTTTGAAAACCACGCCTTTTTATCAGGCGCATCAGGAGGCCGGCGCGAAGCTGGTCGATTTTGCCGGGTGGTCGCTGCCGCTGCATTACGGTTCGCAGGTGGCCGAGCATGAGGCCGTGAGGCGTTCGGCCGGGATGTTTGATGTGTCGCATATGTTGGTTACGGATATAGAGGGTAAGGAGGCCAAGGCGTTTTTGCGCCGCCTGCTGGCCAATGATGTGGCCAAGCTGGGCTTTACCGGCAAGGCGTTGTATTCGGCCATGCTCAACGGGCAGGGCGGGGTAATCGATGATTTGATTGTTTACCGCACCAATGATGAGGAAACCCGTTACCGCATTGTTTCCAACGGCGCGACCCGCGAGAAGGACAGTGCGCAATTCCGTAAAATCGGCGAACCCTTAGGTGTGGCGTTCAATCCGCGTTACGATTTGGCCATGTTGGCCGTGCAGGGCCCGGAAGCGGCGGCCCGGGTCTTGTCGGTGAAGCCCGAATGGGCGGAAACGGTGAGCGGTTTGAAGCCTTTTCAGGGGGCGGATTTGGGCGGGGATTGGTTTGTCGCCCGCACCGGCTATACCGGCGAGGACGGTGTGGAGGTCATCCTGCCCGGCGGCCAGGCTCCGGATTTCTTCCGCGCCTTGCAAAAGGCGGGCGTGCAGCCCTGCGGTTTGGGGGCGCGCGATACTTTGCGTATAGAGGCGGGTATGAACCTCTACGGGCAGGATATGGATGACGTTACTTCGCCGCTGGAGGCCGGTATGGCCTGGACGGTGGATTTGAAGGACGAAGGCCGCGATTTTGTCGGCAGGGACGCGCTGCTGGCCCTGAAAGCCCGTGGTGTGCCTTGCAAGCAGGTCGGGCTGTTGCTGGAACATGGCGGCGTGTTGCGCGCCGGGATGGAGGTGCTGACCGATCAAGGCCGGGGCGTGATTACCAGCGGGGTGTTCTCGCCCACGCTGAAGCAGTCGGTGGCCTTTGCGCGCGTGCCATCCGCCTTCGAGGGCGGACAAGCCAAGGTTTTGCTGCGCGGGAAAGAAGTCGCGGTGAGGGTGTTGAAACTGCCTTTCGTCCGCTTGGGCAAGCCGCAGTTTGAGTAGGCGTTGCGCGAGGCCGGGCCGTCTGAATGCTTTTTGCGGCTTTTCAGGCGGTTCGGTTTTTTTAACGGGATGTGCCGCCGTATCCCGATCTTAATATTTTTGCCGGAACAACCGTATGCAAGCTGATTTTTCCCGTCCCGTTTTGGCCGTAGACACCGGCACTTCTTTTTTGTCTCTGGCTCTGCGTGCCGATGGCGGGACGCTGCTTTATCACGAAGAGGCCGGCAACACGCATTCTTCGCTGATTCTGCCGCAGATAGCCGCCCTGTTCGAACAGGCGGGCATAGGCGCGGCCGATTTGGGTGCGCTGGTGTACGCGCAAGGCCCGGGTTCTTTTACCGGATTGCGTATAGGCGCGGGCGTGGTGCAGGGTTTGGCATCGGCGTTTGACACGCCCCTGATTGCCGTCCCCTCGCTGGATGCCGTGGCTTATCAGGTATCGGGCAGGGGGGTGCTGGCGGCGGCGGACGCGCGTATGGGCGAAGTGTTTTATGCCTGGTTCGACACCGTAAACGGCCGCCGCCTGTCGCCCTATTGCGTGGGGAAGGCGGCGGATATCGCCCTGCCGCAGGGTGCGGTGTTTTCGGACGGGGTGGGCAACGCCTTCGCGCTGGATGACAAGCCCCCCTTTGCCGGTTCGCCGCAAATGCCCACGGCGGCAGGATATCTGGCTTTGGCTTTGGGCGGGGCTTATCCCGCCTGCGATGCCGCAGATGCCCAACTGCTGTACGTCCGCGACAAAATCGCCCTGACGGCGGCGGAACAGGCTGCCAGAAAGGCCGGATTATGATGATACGCGAGGCCGGAGAGGCCGATTTGCCGCTGTTGTCGGCGATAGGGGGCGGGGACGGTTCTGTGCCGTGGTCGGCCGGGCAGTTTGCATCCGCCCTGTCTTCGCCCCCGGGGCGCGTCTGTTTGCTGGAAGGCGGGGCGGGGAGGGCGGCCGCCTTGATTGTTTGGCAGACCGTGTTGGACGAATCGGAACTGCACCTAATCGCCACCGCACCGGCCTTCCGCCGCCAAGGCTGCGCCTCGCGGCTGTTGGATTATTGGTTTCGGGAGGCCGCGCAACAGGGTGTCGGCCGCCTGCTGCTGGAGGTCGGGGTTTCCAATACGGCGGCACAGTCGCTGTACCGCAAACACGGCTTTGCCGCCAACGGCCGCCGCCGCGACTATTACCCCCTGCCAAACGGCGGGCGCGAAGACGCACTGTTGATGGAGAAGATATGTTGAGCAGCCGTTATCTGCACCTGCACGAGGCTTTGGAACTGGGACCCATGTGGCTGAAGCAGGGCGCAAGGGTCCGACCTTCTGCCGCGCGGGAGGCCGCCCCCGCCGTTTCCGTCAAAACCCTGGGGAAAACCGCCGCCCCGGCTGCTGCCGCCGTGGCGGAAATGGCGGGGCGGTCGGCGCGCGAGGCCGTTTTGGCGGCGGTGGGGGGATACCGCCCGCCCGCCGTGCCGGAACGGGTGGCGGAAACGCCGCCGCACACGGCGCAGGACTACCGCCGCGAGTTGTCGGGCAAGGTAGAACCGTCCGTCCTGATGGCGGTGTCCATCTGTCCCGCGCCGGCGGATGTGCTGGCGGGGCGGCCTTTGAGCGGGGAAGACGGCGTGTTGTTCGACAAAATGCTGGCTGCCATAGGCTTAAAGCCCGCCGATGCCTACCGCACTTTTTGGTTGGACAAATTGTCTTTCCATTTCGACCCCGAACGCATGGCCGCCGCCGTGCCGCGCCTGCAGGCGGAACGGCTGTTGTGCGCCCCCCGTGCCGTTTTGCTGTTGGACAGGTTTTTCGAACAGTCCGAACAATCGGCCCTGGTGGAACAGGTATGCGGCGGGCTGCCGTTTTTCGTTATCCCCCATCCCGCATCGCTGTTGAGCCGCCCCGCACTCAAACGCGGGGCTTGGGAAACACTGCAGAAGTTGAGGGATGATGTTTTGAATGCGGTTTGAAATGTTTTTCACGCTGCAAACCGCCCCAGGTCTTCCGTTTGCCCAAACAGGCTTTTGACGCGGGTTTGGTGGCTGATGCCCACGCACAGGGTGTTTGGCAGTTGCGCCTTCAGGGTCTGCATCAGGCCGTGGGCGGCATCGTCGTCCAGTTGGTTGGTGGCTTCGTCCAAAAACAGGATGTCGGGGCGGGCCAGCAGGGCGCGGGCGAGGCTGATGCGCTGCTGTTCGCCGCCCGACAATATCCTGTACCAGTCGTTTTCGCCGTCCAGATGGCCGGACAGGCGGCCCAGCCCGACTTGTTGCAAAACTTCGCGTATGCGGTCGTCGTCTTGTTCGGGCGGACGGGGGTAGCTGATGAGGTTGCGCAGGGTGTCGTGCGGCAAATAGGGTTTTTGCGGCAGAAACAGGACGCGGCCGCCGCCCAGGGCGAAGCTGCCCTCGTAATACGGCCACAATCCGGCCAGCGCGCGCAGCAGGGTGGATTTGCCTATGCCGCTTTTGCCGTCCAGCAGCAGCCATAGCCCGGGGCGGGCCTGAAGGCAGACTTCCCTGAGCAGCGGGCGGCCCTCGGCCGTGTGCAGGGTCAGTTTGTCTATGTGCAGCGGCACGCCGCCTTGGGCATTTCGGACGGTGTCCGGCGGGTCGGCGGGGGTGTCGTCCAAAGCCTTTTGAAAACCGGCCAGCCTATCGACCACGGCCGCCCATTCTATGATGCGTTTGTAGTAGTCCATAAACCAGCCGAAGCCGTCCTGTACGTTGGAAAACGCGCTCCTGGCCTGCATCATGTCGCCAAAGGTCATGGTTTTGGCCAGATACATGGGCAGGGTGGCGATAATCGGGATAAAGGCCGACAGGCGCAGATAGGCGGCGGAAAAGCCCTCCAGATAGAGTTCGCGCCGTATCAGCGCCGTCCAGTTTTTCCCTACGGCGGAAAAGCGCAGCCCCAGCCTGTGCCTTTCGGCCTCCTCGCCGCGATAAAAGGCGATTTGTTCGGTGTGGTCGCGCACGCGCAGCAGGGTGGCGCGGTAGTCGGCTTCGCGGTGCTGGCGTTCTATGTTCAGGCCGTGCAGTTTGCGGCCTATCAGGTGGGTGAACAGGGTGCAGAGGGCGGAATAGGCCAGTGCGACCCATACGAGGTAGCCGTGTATGGTGAAGCTGTAACCCGCCGCGGTGAAGTGCTGCACGCCCGATAATTGCCACAGCATGGCCACATACGCGCCCAGTTTGGCCGCGTTCATGATGAAGTATTTGAACAGGTCTATGCTTTTTTCGGCCAGCATGGCCGCGTCTTCGGCTATGCGCTGGTCGGGGTTGTCGGGTTCGCCCGCAAGCTGCAGGCGGTAGTGGGTGCTGCCGTCTAGCCAGTGCCGTTCGAATTGCACGGTCAGGTGTTCCCGCCAGGAAAACAGCAGTTTTTTACGCAGCCAGTTGCCGCCCGCCACCAGGGCGGTAATCAGGGTGATGTAAATTAGAAATTCGCCCGCCAGCAGGGGCAGGGCGGGGCCGTCAAAGGCGGCCAGCGCGTCATAAAAGGTTTTGTTCCATTTGGTAATCAAAACGCCTATTTGCACGATGGCCAGCGAACAGCCGACCACGGCGGCCAATAACAGCCAGTTGGCCGAAGATGCCCGCCCGCGAAACCAAAACGGGGCGGCAAGGGCAAGGAAGTGGCGGATGGTTTTCATCAAAATTTCCTTAACGGTTGAAACCCCGCCCTTCAGGGCGGTAGGATTTGGGTTTGTTTGGGAGGGGTGTAACCCCTTCCAAATCAGGGCGACACACAGGGCTGCGCCTTATGTGCGGCCCTG
>JAUMUU010000058.1 GCA_030530545.1 Neisseria sp.
TTTATGGGTATTTACACGCGCTATATCCGTCCGGGAAAAATCGGCGAGATTTCCATAGTCGGCTTTATCCTGCTGATGCTGGCGGTGGTTTACGGCGAAGACGTGGCGCAAAGTTCCTTCGGCCATTGGTTCGACCTTGACGGCATCCAGCTTACTTGGGCAATCATGATTTACGGTTTCGTGGCTTCCGTATTGCCGGTATGGCTGTTGCTGACTCCGCGCGACTACCTGTCCACCTTCCTGAAAATCGGCACGATAGTCGCTTTGGCTCTGGGCATCGTGATTGTCAATCCCGACCTGCGTATGCCTGCCGTAACCCACTTTATAGACGGCAGCGGCCCGGTGTTCTCCGGCGCGCTGTTCCCCTTCTTGTTCATTACCATAGCCTGCGGTGCGGTTTCCGGCTTCCACGCGCTGATTTCCTCCGGCACTACGCCTAAGATGGTGGAAAACGAAACCCACGTCCGCATGATAGGCTACGGCGGCATGATTATGGAAAGTTTCGTGGCGATTATGGCCTTGGCCGCCGCCGCGTCGCTGGACCCGGGCGTGTACTTCGCCATGAACAGCCCTGCCGCGCTGATAGGCACGGATGCGGCCACCGCCGCCCAAGTGATTACCACCCAGCTGCAGTTTCCCGTGGAAGCCGAAACGCTGTTGCACGTTGCCAAAGAAGTGGGCGAAAACACCATCCTCTCCCGCGCGGGCGGCGCGCCCACCCTTGCAGTCGGTATGGCGCACATTATGAGCCAGCTGATTCCGGGCGAAGCCATGATGGCGTTCTGGTATCACTTCGCGCTGTTGTTTGAAGCCTTGTTTATCCTGACCGCCGTCGATGCCGGTACGCGCGTGGCACGCTTCATGATTCAAGACTTGGGCAGCATCTTCTACAAACCTTTCGGCAACACCGATTCCATCCCCGCCAACCTGGTCGCCACCTTCTTTGCCGTGGCACTGTGGGGCTACTTCCTCTACACCGGCGTAACCGACCCCTTGGGCGGCATCAATTCGCTCTGGCCGCTGTTCGGCATTGCCAACCAAATGCTGGCGGGCGTGGCTCTGATTATGTGTACCGTGGTGTTGGTGAAGATGAAGCGCGACCGCTATATCTGGGTAACGCTGGTTCCGGCCTTGGGCGTGTTGTTTGTAACCTGCTATGCCGGTTTGCAAAAGCTGTTCCACGACGATGCGCGCATCAGCTTCCTGGCGCACGCGGGCAAATACCGCGATGCTTTGGATAAGGGCGAAGTGTTGGCTCCGGCCAAGGATTTGGGCGAAATGTCGCAAATCATCTTCAACGACCAAATCAATGCCGGCCTGACCGCGCTGTTCCTTGCCGTCGTCGTCATCGTTGCCGTTTACGGCCTGCGTACCGCCATGAAGGCGCGCAAAGTGGCCTGGCCGACCGCCAAGGAAATCCCTGCGGTTTACCGCGACGGCAAACAGCCGGAGGCGCAAGGTGAAGCGTAAACTCGCGTCTTGGTGGAAAACCGCCAAGCTGACCGCCAACCTGATGGCGGGCGTGCCGGATTATGCAAACTACGTTGCACGACAGCGCAGGCATAATCCCAACGCGCCCGTGATGACGGAGCTGCAGTTCCAAGACTATTGCCGCAAACGGCGTTGCGGCGCAAACGGCGGACGCTGCTGCTAAACCGCAAAAAAGGCAAAAAAGGCCGCCTGAAAGCGTTTCAGACGGCCTTTTTCGAATTTTCAGATTGTGAAACCACTGATTATTCTTTACAATCCCAACTGATTTTACTGCCGCCCGGCAAAGCGGCTTACCAACCATTAAGGAACAACGATGAAGAAAACAGCCATAGCAGCAGCAATCATAGTCATAGCGGGCGGCACGGTTGTCGGCGGCAGCCTTTATGCCGACCAGCAACTGAAAAAAAACTACTACGCCCAAAACAACCCCAAGGCCGACAAACGCCTGAAAATCACCCTGGACCGGTTCGACATGGGCGCAACCGGCGGCAACGCGGCCTGGAAGGGCGAAATCATCCCCGACCTGTGCGACCCCGGCCTCAAAATCAACATACGCGGCGAAGACACCATCACCCGCAGCATGGACGGCTACCAGATTAAGACCAAAATCTACCTGATTCCGGCCGGCAAAAAAGAAATCGCCCTGTTTGACGGCCACACCACATACGGCTGGATGGGCGGCATCAACAGCAAACTGACCCTGCCGGGCGGCGAATTCGAACTGCCGGGCGAAGAAGGCAGGCTGAAATGGTCCACCGCCACCCTGGACATGGCCTTGAAACGCACCGATGGCCGCTACGAACTGCTCAAATACGACCTTGACGTACCCGGTTTGGACATCAACCTGAAAAGCGGCGAAGAGAGGGATGAAGACAACACCTTCCACCTGAACAAACTCAAATACCAGGCCGCAGGCAAGTACCAGGCCGCAGGCAAGCCCGCTGCCGGCATAAGCATGATGAACGCGACCGGCAACATGAGTTTGGAGTCCATCACCTTCAAAAACAAAACCGTAGATTTCGCCATCAACAAAATCAACAGCACCAGCGAACAAAAAATCGAAGGCGGCAAAATTTCGGCATACATAAAAACCGAAATCGGCAACATCAAACTCAACGACTTCACCTTCGACCGCATCCGGCAAAACTTCAGCATGAGCGACCTGGCCGAAGCCCCCATGCAGCGGCTGAACAACCTGGCGCAACGCCAGGGTCAGGAATGCGTAAACCTTTCCACACCCGCCAACCAAAAAGAAGTCCAAGACATCGTCTTCGCCCTCTTTAGCGCAGGCATCAAAGCGGACAGCAAAGGCAACCAGATTTACCTGAACAACGCCCTGGCCAAAGCCGATGCCGACATCGCCCTGCCGCCTGGCGACTACAGCAACGAAGAAAAACTCGGCCAGGCGATACCCGCCAAACTGAAATACAACGTCAATATCGAAATCGACAAAAACTTCATCCGTGAAAGCGTCAAAATCGGCGACTCCTTCAGCAACAAAAAAACCGATGAAGCCGATATCGAAAAAGGCATACAAGAAATGGCCAATGAAATCGGTGCGGAAGTTACCGAAGACAAAATCATCTTCAAACGCAGCCAATAAAGGCCGCAGCACAAAACACCCCAAGGTCGGAAAACCTTGGGGTGTTTTTCATCAAAATTCCCTTAATGGTTGGAACCCCGCCCTCCAGGGCGGTAGGATTTATAGCTAAATTACTTTATTTTTGATACGCTGCGGGTAGGTTGGGTTGGCAAACCCAACGTTTCGGATAGCCTGACGGTTTTGTCGGGTCTGGACCCAACCCACGCTTGCTTTGATGCCTGTTATCAAACAGAAAATCATGCCGGACAGCATTGTTTACACGGATAGCCTTCCGCACACCGTCCCGGCAGCTTCAAACCCTGCGGGATTGGTGTGTAATTTAGGGCTAATCTACGTCAGCCCCTTTAAAAAACAGTTTTTAAAATTCAAAAATGGATTCCCGCCTGCGCGGGAAGGCCAACAACCAGTAAGTTGTGTATCAAAAATAAAGTAATTTAGCTATAGGTTTATTTGGGAGGGGCGTAACCCCTTCCAAATCAGGACAACACACAGGGCTGCGCCTTATGTGCTGCCCTGTGTGTTGAAACATGGCGGGCGGGTTAAACTCAAATCAAACCGGGCAGGGCCGCCCCGGCATCACGCCTCCTTGGCCTTATCCCCCTCCCCGGCCTGATCATCACCCTGCCCTTGGGAAACATCCGCATCCTTTTCCAAAACCAAAGCAGCGGCTTCAGTATCGGCGGGCGCGGCCGAAACATCCCCGGCGGCGGGTTCGGCAACGGCCGAGGCTGCTTCGGGCGGCACATCCGCAGCTACGGATTCCCCCGCCCCGGCCGCCTCAGGCTCAGGCGATGGCTGCTTTTTCACCACCTCACCCCCGCCACCGGCCACGGCCTGCAGCCTTTGCGCCTCCGCCTTGGCCGTTTCGCCCGTTGCATCAAACACCTTGGCCAAAGCCAGCCGCGCCTGCACACTGTCCGCCACCGCCAGGCTGGCTTCCAGATACCTGCGCGCATCATCCCACTGCTGCCGCGTATAGGCCAGCTCGCCCAAATGCATCAACAGCACCGCATCTTCGGGATTTTCCTTCAGCCACGCATCGGCAGCCTCAACCGCCTTGCGCTGTTCCTTGTCGCCCAAATAACCTATGCTGCGGATAAACGGCGGCAACAGGTCGGCCTGATGGTTTTGCGGATAATACTTCTGCACCCAGGACACCACGGACGCATAAAGCCCCAACTGCTCGTAACGCTCGGCCACCGGCACGCACAGGCTGCCCGCCTTGGCCTCGTCGGGAATCCGCTTCAAGCCGGCTTTCAGGCCGTCCGCATCCTCCGCCTGAGACAACAGGCGGCGGTAGGCCCAATCGCGGTACTCTTCCGCCTCATGCTTATTGACCGCGCCGATTTTTCCCAGGCGGGCGGTTTTATCCAACACCTCGGCCGCATCGCCCTGGTCGAAGGCATAACGCAGCTGCAGCCTGATGAGTCGCGGCATACCCGCATCCGCCTGTGCGGCGGCGAAAATATTTTGCTTGGCGGTTTGATAATCGCGGCGGTTGAGCGCGCTTTCGGCCAGCAGCAGGTAGCGCGGAAGCTGGTTTTTGGCCGACAAGGCCGCAATCTCGCGCAAATATTGGTCGCGCAACCCGATGTCGCCCATCTGGTCGGCCGAATGCGCCGCCAGCATCAAGGCCAGGGTACGGGTTTCCCCGGCCTCTTTGTTTTGCAGCACCTTGGCGGCTTCCTGTTCGGCCTTTTGGTATTTGCCTTCGAAATAGGCCAATCCGGCCTCCGTCAGATTATTGTCCGCCTTTTTGCCCCTGCGCTCCATGCCCATCCGGCGCATGGCGGCGGGAATATCAAACAGCCCGCCCAAAATATTGATGACGATGTACAGGGACAACATCAGCAACACGAGTGCGGCCACGGCCAGGCGCAAATCCATACGCACGCTCAAGTTGCCGATCACGACGAATACGTTGCCGCTATATGTCTCGGTCGTCATGGCCAGACCGATGGCGGCGGCAAACAGGATAACTATCCAAATCAGCAGTTTCATCAAAATTCCTTATCGATTGAAACCCCGCCTTTTGCCGGCGGTGGGATTTTGTGTTTTATTCGCAAGGCGGGCCGCGTTTGCAGGGCGGCCGCGCCTCCGGCCCGGCTATTGCGCGTCCGAAGCCGCCCGGGATGCGCCATCCTCGTCAGAGGCGGCAGCCTCCGAGGCCGCACCGCCGCCGCCAGCGGCCGGAACAGGGGCGGATGCCGGTTGCGCCTGCTGTTCCGAAGACGCGGAAACGGCGGCCGGAACAGCCGGTTGGACGGCGGAAGCAGCCGCCTGCCCCGATTCGGATTGGCCGGAGAGGCCGCTTTCCTCGGGCAGCGGCGGCAGTTGGACATCGGCGTTGGCGCGGACGGTTTCCTGATAGGTCCTGACGGCGGCCAGGCTGGCTTTGAGGGCATCGTTGGAAACGGCCTGCAGTTCCAAGGATTTGAGTTCGCCCACTTCTTTCAGCCAGTTTTTGACCGCCGGGGAGGATTTGTCGAAATATTGCTTGACGGCGGTTTCGGCATTGGCCAGGTCGTTGAGGTAAACCTCGCTGTTGTGCTGCATCAGCGCGATGCGGGCATCCAGCAGGCGGATACGCAGGTTTTCACGGACGAAGTAGGCCTGTGCCGGCGCAAGCAGCATGGCGTCGCCGTTTTCCAGATAACGCACTTCCACCAGGCTGGTCAGACCCTGCACGGTGGAATCCCAGGCGCGTTCCCACCATTTCGCATTCGGGTCGGGTTCGGCCTTGGGCGCGGCCTCTCCTTTGCCCGACTGCATGGCGCTGTCCAGCGCCAGCGGCAGCCCGGCCACGGCGTTTTCCAAGCGGTCCAAACGCAGCGATACGCCGGAAAGGTCTAGATAGGGTTGTTTTTTCAATGCGGCCAAATCGTCGCTCACCGCCTGTTTGATGGGCAGCAGGTCGGCATGTTCGAAACGGCTCAGGCGGTTTTCTATGTTTTCCAACACGGTAATCGCCATGGGTACGTTGCCCGACAAAAGCAGCTGCTGGGAGGCCATATTGAGTGTGGCCTCGGTTTCGTCCACCAGCCAGTCGGAACGGCTGCGCAACAGTTGCTGGTAGGCCAGTTTGGTTTGCTCTACCTGCATGCCCTGCTGCTGCTGCTGCTGGTGCAGCTGTTCGAAGGCCGAGGACAGCTGCATCTGCCCCTGCATGGCCTGCTGCAGCATTTCGGCGTTTTTGCTTTCGCCCAATGCGGCTTCGTTGATGCGCTGTTGGAAGGAAAGTTCCTGTGTTTTCAGTATGTTCTGGCCTTGAACGAATAAAAGCCCGCTCGCGCCCAGGGCCAGTGCGCCCAATATCATGGCGGCAAGGGACAACAGGCGGCCGCCGCTTTGCTGGATGATGATGGGGGGGAGTTCCACGGTGTTCTGCCCCGCCTGTGCCGCCCCTTCCTGCCTGCCGGACGCGCCGGCGGGACGGTTTGCGCCGCCCAGGGGCTTGTTGTCCTTGGCCGCCGTTTCCGCCCCGTCTTCTTTGCTGCTTTCGGCAGGCCTGATGCTGTTGCGCTGCGCCCCCAAAACGCTGGTTACGGGTTGCGGCTGCGGTTTTTCTTCGGCCGCCTTGTCGCCCCGCTGCACGCCCAAAACGCTGGCGACCGGCTGCGGTTCGGCTTTGCCGCCCGCATCGGCCGGACGGTTGCGCCAGGTTTCGGACGCGGATGCGTCCAGGGTGGAAATCTGCAGGCGCGGCTGGTCGGGTTTGCCCTCGGACGGTTTGTTCCTGCCCAAGCCGTCCGCAGTGTTTTCAACCGCCTGGTTTTCGGGTTTTTCTTGGCCGTTGTTTACGGTGTTGTCGGTTTTTTGTCCGCTCATCGGGTTTGCTCCGTGTAACGATGTAGAATTTCGGTATCCGGGCCGCCGCTGACGACGACCCGCCGTGCGCCGGCCGCATACAGGGTTTCGGCTATGCGCGGATGATGGGTGAAGTATAGCAAGGATTGTAATGTTTGCGTAAACGGCGGTACGGATTGGGTAAACAGCCAGCGCGCCGCCTCGCCCGAGGCCACGCGGGCGGCGGCGGGGGAAAGGGCGGCAAATCGCGCCCAGTCGGCTTTTTCGGGGCGGCGGCTGTAGATTTCGGCTATCCGGACGGTAAAACCCGCCTCCGCCAGCCGCCGCGCGAGAAATTCCCGCCCGCCCCGCCCCCGGATAATCAGTACCTCGGCCCCGGCCCGCAGCCGCCGCCACAGGGGCAGGCGCAATACGGCTTCGCTGTCGCAGCCGTCTTCGGGCGCATCGACGGGGAAGGGGCAAAACGGCTGCAGCGCCTTCCTGCCCCCCTGCCCTACGGCAAGCTGGATTTTGCCGCCGTCCGAAAAGTCCAACAGGGGGGCGGCGATTTGAACCGCGCCGGGGCTGGCCCAGAAAACGGCCGAAGCGGCCCGGAAAAGGCGGGGCAGTTGCGCCAGTGCGGCCGGGTCGGGTTCGAGGGTGAAGGGCGGGAAGACTTCGCCACGCCAGCCGGCGCGGGCGCAGGCGGCCAAGTCGGCGGCGGCCTGGCCCGGGGGGCGGACGATCAGCAGTACGGGGGGCATGGGTTTTACCACATCAGTTTTTTCTGTACGGGCGTTACGCGGTAGCCCTCTTTGCGCAGTTGGACAATCAGGCCGTGCTCCGTCATCAGGTGGGCGATGCCGACGGCGAACAGGGTGGGCTGTTTGGCCGATTCGGCTTTGATTTTCGGCAGCCAGGCGCGGTTGCGCGCAATCAGTACGTCGCCGACCATCCATTTGGTCAGTGCGGCTTCGTCTTTGGTGTTTATGCATTTGGTATGCATGCTTTTTTCCATTTGGGCGGACAGCTCGGTATAGTGTCCGGCCTGGTAGGCGGAATGGAGGCGGCGGGTGTATTTGTCCGCATCTTCCCCGCAGTGGAGGCCGGAACGCAGGACGGACAGTGCCAAATCGTCGGGCAGTTTGGCAAAGACGTCCAATACGTCGTCCATTTTTTCCAAAGAGCCGCGCCGTTTGCCGCCCGCCACGGCCTGTTTGACCAGTAGGATGTCCACGCCCGTTTGGTTGCTGTAGCCTTTGGGCAGGATGCTGCTTGAAAGCAGTACCGCCGCCCACGGTTTGAAGCCGTCCAGGGAGGCGGCCAGTTCGCGCGTTTCGGTATGCCGGGCAAACAGTTTTTGCAGCCGGGCAAAGTCGTCCTGCCCCAAAAGCTGCCGCAGGGGTCTGGTCGCCCGTATTTTGAAAATCATGACCCCCGCCAGCCGCAGTTCTTCGGCGGTGGTGGGATGCATATCGACTTCGGTAATCAGTTTGTCGGTTCGGGCAAGCAGGTTTTTGCCCTCCTGCGATAAGGCCGCCTGTTCGCGGCCGACGTGTATCGTGCCCAGCAGGTAGGAATCGGGCTGGCCCGCCTTGCTGATTTTCCATACGTTGCTGACGAGTTTGGGTTGTTGCCAGTTTACGGCGGCCGCCACGGCGGGCAGGGCGAGTAAGATGACTGTTACCAATAGTCTGGTTTTCAACATGGCATCTCCTTCATCGTTGTTTTTTATAGTTAATTAATAAAAACCGGTACGGCGTTTCCCTGCCTTGCCGTACTATCTTGTGCCGGCATATTATTCGGCCGGTATGGAGGCTATCAGTTCCCGCGCGCCATCGTCGGCCAGTAGTTTGGCCACTGCCCGCCCCAGGGCATAGGCGTAGTCCTGCGGCGCGCGCGCCCTCGCGGTCAGGATGAGCGAGCCGTCGGGGTGTCCGACCAGGCCGCTTAGTTCCAATGTGCCGCTTTGTTCGGTGCAATAGGCGGCCAGCGGCACTTGGCAGCTGCCTCCCAGTGCGCGCGCCAAGGCGCGTTCGGCCGTTACGCAGGCGGCGGTTACGGTATGGTTGAGGGGTTGCAGGACGGTCAGCAGTTCGGTGCGGCGCGAGGCTATTTCTATGCCCAATGCGCCCTGCCCCGCCGCCGGCAGGCTGTGGTCCGGCGGCAGGATTTCGCGGATGCGGTCCGACAGGCCCAGCCTTTGCAACCCGGCAGCCGCCAATATCACGGCATCGTAGCCGCCGCCGTCCAGTTTGGCCAAACGGGTCTGTACGTTGCCGCGCAGGGGTTTGATGTCCAAATGCGGGAAGCGGGCGCGCAGCTGTGCCTCGCGGCGAAGGCTGGATGTGCCTACCACCGCACCTTCGGGCATGTCGGCCAAACCGCCATATCGGACGGATACGAAGGCATCAAACGGGTTGGCGCGCTCGCAAACGGCCGCCAGTGTGAAGCCCTCGGGCAGTTCCATAGGCACGTCTTTGACGGAATGGACCGCCAAATCCGCCCGCCCGTCCTGCAGGGCCTGCTCCAGTTCTTTGACAAACAGGCCTTTGCCGCCGATTTTCGACAAGCTCCGGTCCAGGATTTGGTCGCCGCGCGTGGTCATGCCCAAAATGCCGATTTCGCAATCGGGGTAGAGGTTTTTCAGGCGGCCTCGGATGTGTTCCGCCTGCCACATCGCCAAACGGCTTTCGCGGCTGGCAATGACCAGTTTTTTCGGTGCTTGCATTATTATTTTCCCTATCGTGTGATGCGCGGCCATCAGACAAAAAAGCCGCCTAATCGGATGCGGGCGGCCAAAAACGCCAAAAGCAATCAAGACCGCCGCAACATGGGCCGGAACAAAAATCACTGAAACGGCGGCAGTTTAACAGAATAAGGCCGTCTGAAAAACACGAAGATGCCTTTCAGACGGCCTGCGGGCGAAAAGAACCGCCTAAGGGCTTGGGGCGGCCAAAGCAACCTTAGGTTCATACAACAAACCGATGACCGGCTGGCTGATTAAATCGGCCAGCGTAAACTGGTCCAAATGCGCCAAAAAGGCGGCGACCGCGCCGTTGAGCACATTACTCAAACGGCAGCAGGAAGTCATCAGGCACTGATTATCCGCCCCCATACACTCGACCAGCCTCATAGGCTCCATACGGCGCACCACCGCCCCGATACAAATATCTGCGGCCGGGCGGCTCAGGCGCAGCCCGCCGCCCTTTCCGCGCACCGTTTCCAAAAAACCGTTTTTCACCAAAGAAGTAACCACCTTCATCAAATGGCTTTTAGAAATACCGTAAACATCGGCTATAGTGGCGATATTGACCAGGCGGTCATTATTAATGGCGGCATAAGTCAATACGCGCAGGGCATAATCGGTGTGTTGGGTCAGGTACATATTGCAAGTACGGAGTTAAAGTTTCATAATATCCGAATATTATACATCAACACACAAACATCAGGAAAAACCATGCCCCGGCAACCGACCCGCACCACCGGCCCTGCTTTGCGCCGGCCTTCGTCCCACACCAAAACCAACCCGGCCTTCCGATGAAACGCCACCCCCAACTCATCCCCCTGTCGCGCGAACACCACCACACACTTTCCCTGTGCGCCCGCATCCTGCGCGAGCCGGCCCAAAATCACGCGGCCGAAATAGACGAACACTACATAGAACTGGCTGCCCACTTCGAACACGAAGAAACCCTGTTTGCCCCCTATTGGCAGCCGCTAAACCGCGACGACCTTCGCGAACGCTTCGAGCGCGAGCATGCCCAACTGCGCGCCATGTACCGCCGGGCCCGATATGACGACCCCGAATGGAACACCGCCTTTGCCACCCTGCTGCGCGACCACGCCCGCTTTGAAGAACGCGAACTCTTTCCCGCCATAGAGGCACTGCTGCCCCCGCCCGAGGCCGCATAGCGCGAACCGTCCTGCCGGAAAACCACACAGACAACACAAAAACCAAACAACACCGCATACAACCACCACCACAAGGAACACCCATGAAATTCTTCCAACACCCCGTATGGGCCATGGCCTTCCGGCCGTTTTACCCCCTGGCCGCCATCTACGGCGCACTATCCGTCTTACTTTGGGGCTTCGGCTACCAAGGCACAGGCAGCATGCCGGGCTATTTCTGGCACGCCCACGAAATGATTTGGGGCTATTCGGGCGCGGTAGCCGTCGCCTTCCTCCTAACCGCCGTTGCCACCTGGACCGGCCAACCCCCCATAGGCCGCGAACGGCTGGGCATACTGGTCGGCCTGTGGCTGCTTGCCCGCGCCTTCGCCTTCATCCCCGGCGCGTCGCTGATGTCCGGCCTGGCCGGCACAGCCTTTTACTGGACAAGCGCATATTTCATGTGGCAGTCGGTTTACGCCGCCAAAAGCAAGCGCAACTACATAGCGGTAGGCGCACTGGTCCTATTCGGCTTCACCCTGGCCATATTCCACACCCGCCTTTCCCTGGGCAACACCGCCCTCCTAAAAAACAACCTGTTTTCCGGCCTGGTCATCATGGCCGGCTTCATAGGCCTGATAGGTTCGCGCATCATCGCCTTCTTCACCTCGCGCAGGCTCAATACACCTCAGCCCCCATCGCCGCAATGGGCCCTGATTGCCCCCCTGGCCCTGCCCATGCTGATGGCCTTCCTCATGAGCCTGCAGCTTGCCCTGCCCCTGGCCGCACTGCTGGGCATAGCCTGCGGAATACTGGGTCTGGTGCAAACCGTGCGCTGGTGGGCCAAAGGCACGGCTAAAGAACCCCTGTTATGGACACTGCATATAGGCTATGCCGCCACATCGCTGGGGCTGATAGTCATGGGCATAGGCCAATGGCAGCCCTCATTATTGAGCATGGGCGTACACCTGATAGCCGTCGGCGGCATAGGCCTGCTGACCGTCAGCATGATGACCCGCACCGCCCTGGGCCACACCGGCAGGCCGCTTTATCCCGCCCCCAAACCCATGCCTGCCGCCTTCTGGCTGATGGTGGGCGCACTCTTCTTCCGCACCCTGTCCGCCCTAATGCTCATCCTCCACCAAGGCACGGCCTACCAACACAGCCTGCGCTGTTCCGCCGCCCTGTTTGCCGCCGCCCTGCTGCTGTACGCATGGAGATACGGCCCTTGGCTGCTGCGCCCCCGCCTGGATGGGAAACCGGGTTGAACCCCGCCGCAAAACACAAAACCCCGCCTCCAAGGACGGGGTTTTATCACACCGCCTGATAAAAAATCCCATCCCGCCAAATGCGAACGGGGGTATCCCTACCCCAAATACACAATTTTCATCTCATAGTGGATTAAAATAAAAATGAGACAAGAGGGAAACGAGAACCGTATATGAATGGTACATAAGGGCGTTGGCAACGACTTAACCTTACAATTTTAATTTACTATAAAATTAAAAGTTTTGTCGGATATAAACATTGAATCTACACCGCAAAGACAAAAAAACCGCAAGAAGATAAGCAAAATTTCATAATTGTCGTGGGCGAAAACAGTGCGCATTGCACTAATAGCCATATCAATATGTACAGTAACGAAGCTAACGAATTAATCATTGAAATCGAGAAACTGAAACTCATCATCCAACACAAAGACAAACTTCTTGCCCAAAAAGATCGCGAACTATAGC
>JAUMUU010000181.1 GCA_030530545.1 Neisseria sp.
GTACCACTGGGACATGCCGAAACAACTGTTCATGCAGGGCGGCTGGAAAAACCGCAAATCGGTGGACTGGTTCAAGCACTATGCCGAAGTCGTTTTCGAGCATTTCCATGATTTGGCGGAAGATTTCGTGCTGATCAACGAACCGAGCGTGGAATTCGGCCAAGGCGTGTTGGCAAAACAGCGCGAAGCCGGTTCGAAATCCACCGCGCCCGCCATTCTGCCCGCCTTCGAGAACTTGGCCGACGCGCTGAAAACCTACAACCATATCCTGCTGGCGAGTGCCGCCGCCAAAGAAGTATTCAAATCAAAAGGCTACAAAGGCCGCTTGGGTCTGGCGTTCCCCTATTTCCCCGTGCTGAATCCGAAAGACGCCACCGCCGAAGCCGACAAGAAAAACGCCCAATACGCCGACGGCGTGGTGAACCGCTGGTTTTTAGATGCCATGTTCAAAGGCAGCTACCCCGCCGACATTCTCGCGCTGGCGGAAAAATACAAATTGGACACCGGCGTGCAGGCGGGCGATGCCGCCAAAGTGGGCGCGGCCAAACTGGAATTTCTCGGCATCAACTACTACGCCCCGCTCTACATCCGCACGCAAAAAGACGCGAAAACCGACTACGCGCCCGAAATGCAGTTGAGCGACGGCGACGCCGAAGTCGCCTTCAACGGCGCGGTGCGGCCCGATCTGTTCAAATCCCTGCTGCTGCGCATCCGCGACGAATGGGGCAACCCCACCGTCATCATCACCGAAAACGGCGCGGGTTTCCCCGGCGACGACGAGCTGAAAGACGGCAAAGTGAACGACGAAAAACGCAGCCGCTATCTGGCATCGCACATCGCCGCCATGAAAGAAGCCATGGCGGACGGCGCAAACGTGGCGGGCTACCATGTCTGGTCCAGCCACGACAATCTGGAATGGTTCTCCGGCTACGGCAGCCGCTTCGGCATGGTGTATGTGGATTTCAAAACCCAACGGCGCACGGCTAAGATGAGTACGGAAGTTTATCGGCGGATTATCAGCAAAACCAAAAAAGGTTAGCCGGTTGCCCTAAAAAGCAGCCTGCACATTAGGACGCGCGCCCATTGCAAAAATTACCGTAAAATATAGTGGATTAAATTCAGACTAGGACAAGGCGGCAATACCCGCCGTGTACGGATAGTACATAAGGGCATTGCCAACGCAGTACTCGTTTGAATTGGATTCACTATATAGGATTGCATGGCGTTGCGCCGCCATACCCACGCCAGAATCCGCCCGTGGCAAAAATTGCCGCAGCCCGACCAACACCGCCCGATTTCCCAACCCCAACATTCAAAAATACCATGAAACAACAAACATTTATCGCATTATCCATCACCGCCGCCTTATCGTGGGCGCAGCCCGCACTCGCCCGCTGCGATGGCAACAACTGCAACGGCGTACCCACCCACGTCCTGCACGAATCGCAGCAGCGCGAAATAGGGCAAGCCCGCCAGCGCGAATACCAAAGGCAGCAGCGCGAACAACAAACCCTGCGCGGCCCGCGCCCCATGACTCCCGAAGAAGAACGCGCTTTGGAAATCGTGTTCAACGGCGACCCAGCCGCCCCGCGCGGCTGCAACCCCACCATGCAGGACGGGCGTTTTTCCTGTTGGGAGTATGTCAATGACCCAAGGTTGGGCATGGTATTCTTTTCCCACGTTATACCGGGCCCCGACCCCCAAGACTGCATCAAAAATCCCAGACGCTGCCACACCCACGGCCTGAACTACACCTACGGCCTTGATGGCCGCCTGTACGGTATAGACATCTACGACCGTGGCATGGTGCTGAAAGGCGAAAACCGATATGCCTTCCTGCCCGATGGCAGCGTTAAAGTATCCGACTACAAACGCAACAACGACATCAGCAGCAGCAACATCCGCAACACCTACACCATCACCCCCGAAGAAGCCCTGCGCCGCCTGGACCTGCCGCGCAGCATTTTGAACATAGGCCGCTTAACCGTGAATACCAGGCTGCTGGCGCAAAAAGCCACGCAACTGCCCGCAGGCTGCCCCGGCACTGCCGAAAGCAGGTCATGGTCGGGCGTGTGCAACATCAAACTGCTGTGGAAAAACGGCAGGTAAAAAAGCAGCCTGCACCCGTATGGCGGATGGAAATCAAAATGAGCTAAGGCGCCAACGTCCGCAGTGTACAGATAGTACATAAGGACGCTGGCAACGCCGTATCATTGTTGTTTAATTCACTATACAAAAATGAAGTCGGCGTTCTCAGGCAGACGGGCAAGTGTGCCGGATATGCGTCCCCAAACCTTTATACGGCCTGCAATATCAAAGGTCGTCTGAAAATCCAAAACCGGTTTTCAGACGACCTTTCAGTGTTTCAAGGCTATTTTTGATACCGTCTATAAACTGCGTTCATAAGCCCTTGCACGAAAAACCGGTTTATTCCGCCCAACCGTTTGTTTA
>JAUMUU010000182.1 GCA_030530545.1 Neisseria sp.
CGTGTACATCCCCGAAGCCTATTTCCAAGGCGGCAGCATCAACGGCTTCACCAAAAATACCGCGCCGATTTTCTTCCCCAACAACGTGGGCGGCTACATGCCGGGCGAAGCGGGGCAGCCTGAAACCGATTCGCCCGGCAGAGGCAAGCCCAACGCCATCGCCGTGGCCCTGTCGCAAGGCTATGTGGTCGCCAGCCCGGGGGCGCGCGGCCGCACCGAAGCCAACGGGCGCGCCCCCGCCGCCATTGTCGATTTGAAAGCCGCCGTGCGCTACCTCAAAGCCAACGACGCCAAAATGGCGGGCGACGCGCGCAAAATCATCAGCAACGGCACCAGCGCGGGCGGCGCATTGTCCGCACTGCTCGGCACCAGCGGCAACGCCCGCGAATACGCGCCCTATCTGCGCGCGCTGGGTGCGGCCAACGCCACGGACGACGTGTTCGCCGTGTCCGCCTATTGCCCGATTACCAATCTGGAACACGCTGACGCCGCCTACGAATGGCAGTTCAACGGCGTGAACGACTACGAAAAAATCGACATTTCCATGCTGGACTACCGCGTGCAGCGCAAAACTGTCCGCGGCACGCAAACCGCCGAACAGATACGCCTTTCAGACGGCCTGAAAAACCTGTTCCCCGCCTATGTGAACAGCCTGAAGCTGAAAAACGCCCAAGGCGTGCCGATGACGCTGGACAACAACGGCAACGGCAGCTTCAAAGCGCAAATCGAATCCATGCTCGCCCAATCCGCGCAAAAAGCCTTGGACGAAGGCAAAGACCTGTCCGACCAAACCTGGCTGACCATCGAAAACGGCAAAGTCAAAGCCGCCGATTTTTCTGCCTACGCCAAATTCGTCGGCAGACAAAAAACCGCGCCCGCGTTTGACGGCGTGGATTTATCCACCGGCGAAAACAACCTGTTCGGCGACGCGCAAACCCAAGCCAAACACTTCACCGCGTTTGGCGCGCAAAACAGCACCGTACCGGGCGCGCAAACGGCAGACGCGGCCACCGTCCGCATCATGAACGCCATGAATTTCATCCAACGCGGCGGCACGCAGCACTACCGCATCCGCGTCGGCGAAAACGACCGCGACACCTCGCTGGCCATCTCGCAACTGCTCGCACTCAAACTGCGGGCACACGGCAAAAACGTGGATTACGCCCTGCCCTGGGGCGTGGGACACGGCGGCGATTACGATTTGGACGAACTGTTTGCGTGGATGAAGGACGTGAGCGCGCGGAAATAATAAAACAGCGGCCGCCTGTGTGCCGCTGATGCTTGCAGGCTGCTTTTTCGGCATTCAAAAGCAGCCTGCACTGTTTACTTTGTTGAAACCGCGCGTTCAGACGGCCTTTCGGTTTATTTTGTTTATTCCGACACAGGGCGGCGGCCAATCACGCAGCCGATTGCCCGACTGCCCTATCCCATCCTGCATAACGCGCTGACAAAAGTGTTAAAATAACCCGTTTATAGTGTCATAAAACATGTTTGACCGGCGGCTTGAAGTGTTTTGGCTTCGCAGAAACTCCGCTTCCTTCGGAAGCTCGGTTTTAACTTCGTTAAAGCTGCGCTTTCAGACGGCCTTCAGCCTTTTCTCGAAAGATTGATCGTGATAACCCTCCCCATTCCCGTCCCCCAAACCCCGCACGCGCTCTACCGCGCCATGTTCTTCTACATCGTTGCCGCATTCGGCATCGGCTGGTTCCTGCCCGTAAACGGTGTGCTATGGGGCATACTGCTGGCGACCGCGCTGGTGCTGTATCTGCGCATCCGCTCACTGGCACGCGGTGAAAAACGGCTTTACGACCGATTCCCCGCAAGCAAAAGCGGCATATCCTCGCTGCAATGGATTTATCTGCTGATTGCCGTTACGGGCGTGGCTGTCGCCTTTTACGGCAACACGGCGGCCTCATACGGTGAATTGCGCGAAGCACGCGGCATCGTGCCCGCCAAATCGTATAGCCGAATCTCCGAATGCTATACCCAACAGGATGCCAAACAAAAAGACCTGTTCGATTGGATACTGCCCTACAATGCCTGCCGCTATAAAAGCAGCATCAACTACCTTCCCTTCCCCAACGGCGGCGAAACCCTGTATTTGAATTGTGCCGCCAATCTTTACGATGCCTGCGAACTTGCCTACGCCCATGCCGGCAAACCGGCCGTAGTGAAATACAGCGGCTCGCGCCTATATGAAATGGAAGTGGACGGAGTGCAACTCTACCGTTATGCCGAGCAAGCCGCCCGATTCAACCGCGAACGCAAATCCGCCCTGCTGGACGCGCTCATCGCCGTGCCGCTGTTCGCCCTGCCGCTGATGTGGTTCCACCGCCGCTTCGACGATTGGCAGGACGCGCTGGCCGAAGGCGAAACCGTGCCGGACGAAACGCCGCAGTGGTGGAAATACACCGTGTTGTGCTGCTGGTATCTGCCGCTTGCCGCCG
>JAUMUU010000002.1:0-7981 GCA_030530545.1 Neisseria sp.
CTTTGTCGCTGTATCCGTGCGTGTGCCAGCCGTAATCGCCCAAGAGTTTGACCAGGCGGAATTGGAAGCCGTGGCGGTTGATGATTTCGGGCTGCCAGTATTCTTTAATGGCGGCAAGGTGCTGTTTCAGGTTGATGGGCTGGTTTGGCATGGGGTTCTCCTTGTGGTTTGTTTTGAATAAAACTACTGCGCCGCAACGGATTCGGCCTTTTCAAACGCCGCCTTCAACTGCTCCGCCGCCTGTATCAACTGCCGCGCGCCGCCCGCGACGATGTAATTCGCGGCAGGCATGACGATGATTTGTTTGCGTTTCCAAGCGTTCGTACCGCGTACCAGCGGGTTGTCCAATACTTCTATGGCCGCCGGCCCTTCCTGCCCGATGGCGGCGGTGCGGTCTATGATGAAAATCCAGTCGGGATTTTTCTCTTTGATGTATTCGAAGGAAACGGGCTGCCCGTGGCCTTCGTTGCGTAAAGATTCGTCCACGGGCGGCAGGCCGATGTCGCCGTGTATCCAGCTTGCCAGCCGCGACTGCGTGCCGAAGGCGGACACCTTGTTGCCCGTAACCGACAGCACCAGCCCGCGCCCTTTGCCTTTGGCGGCTTCGCGCGTTTGGGCGAACAGCGCGTCAATCTGCGCCTTCAATTCCGCCGCGCGCGCTTCCTTGCCGAAAATCCGCGCCAGGGTTTCCATCTGCTTTTCGCCGCTGGTGCGGATATTGCCGTTGTCCACCGTCAGGTCTATGGTGGTCGCGTTTTTCGCCAACTGTTCATACGCTTCCGCGCCCGGCCCGCCGGTGATGACAAGCTGCGGATTGTAGCGGTGCAGGGCTTCGTAATCGGGTTCGAACAAAGTCCCCACCGTTGCCGCCTTGTCGAATGCAGGCTGCAAATAGTCCACGCGCACGGGGGCGGTGGTCGCGCCCACGTCCACGCCCAGCTCGGTCAGCGTGTCCAAGGCCGCCCAGTCGTACACGGCGACGCGTTCGGGATTTTTCGGCACGACGGCATCGCCCCGCGCGGTCGGCACGGTCAGCACGGCGGATTCGGCTTGGGATGCGGCGGCAGGCGCAGGACTTTCGGCGGCGGGTTCGGGCGAACAGGCGGCCAGCAGCACGGCGCAGGCGGCCCAATAAAAACGCGGCTTCACGGATGCGTTTCCTTTGTTGTAGGAATAGGAATGTTTATTATTTCGTAAACAATCCGCAAAAACCATACCGCAAAACGCAAAATTCCCGATACGGCAAAACAAATTCCCGAAACGGAAAAAGGCCGTCTGAAAGCGGGGTTTCTGCGGAATGGAAACGGAAAAAGCAGCCCGCACTCCAATCGGCAAAGTGCAGGCTGCTTTTACGCTTTCAGGCAGCCCTTAACGGCCGCAAGCGGATATGTGCAACCGTCTTTCAGTTTTTGGGGCAATCATTGCCAAGGTTTTCAGACGGCATTTTCTGTGCGGTCAAACAATCTACTTGCCTATCAATAACAATTCCTATCTAATCCACCTATCCGCCAACCCGCTCTCATCTGTTTTATGAACACCGCCGCCATCTACCGCCAATACCAAACCTACGTCCGTTCCGACAAATCCGGCTGGGAGCTGGGCGGCTGTTCGGACAACGCGCTCGTGGCGCAGGCAAACCAGCCCGATTTGCATCTGGAAATGTGCATCAACCGCTTCGATTCCGGCATCACCCTGTCGCGGATGCGCGGCGGCGGCGCGGGTGTGTTCCCCACCGAAATCCACAGTTTCAGCCACAACTGCGCCCTGTTCGTCATGGTGTCGGGGCAAAACCGCCTGATGATGGACGGCAGGGAATACCGCCCGTCTGCCGGCGAAATCTGGCTGGTGCGCGGCGAACTTTCGGACGTATCCGAAACCCTGTTGCCCGACCGCGGCGGCATGTGCGCGCTGCACTTGGATTTTTCGCTGGAAAAACTGCGCCGCTGGCACGACGAAGGACTGCTGGACGAAAGCCTGTTTTCACCGCAAAGCATAGGCAGTTTCGCCCTGCAACGGCTGGCGCGGCACGCGCCCGCGCTCACCGCCGCCGCCCGACCGCTGCTGCAACGCCCGTTCGACAGCGGCGGTTTCGACCTGCTCGCCGACGAAGCAGCCGCGCTGGAACTTTCCGCCCGATTATTGCGCTTCACCTTCCGCCGCCACGACAACCGCTGCCTCAGGAAACGCATAGACGAAGCCGCCGACATATTGGAAAGCGAGTTCGCCCGCCCGCTGACCATAGCCGAAATCGCCCGCCGCGTCGGCCTGAACGAATGCTACCTGAAACGCTATTTCAAAGCGCAAACCGGCGAAACCGTCGCCGGATGCCTGCGCCGCCTGCGGCTGGAACACGCGCTCGCCCTCATCGAATCGGGCAGCACCGTCCAAGCCGCCATGCGCTTTTGCGGCTACCGCCACGCGGGGCGGTTCAACGAAGCGTTCAGGCGGCGTTACGGCTGTTTGCCCTCGGCACTGCTCAGGCGCGGGGTAGGGGCATGAAAAACAGCCTGAAAACAGAAACCACCCCGCATTCGGGCCGCTTTTGTTACAATCCCGGCAACAACGCGACACAAGGCCAAGCCATGACAGACAACGAAATCCGCCAAATGCTGACCCGCCTGCAGCAAGATTTGGCCAATCCCGCCGCCCAAACCGCCGAATGGACGCATGCCGAATTCATCCCCCTTGCCCAAAGGGAGAAAGCAGCCAAAATCCTCAACGCGGGTTATTGGTTGGGCAATGTATTGGCGGCGGCCTTGGCCGTATATTTATGCCTGACCGAGTTTGCGGACGATGTGTTTGTGCAGTCCGTATTTGGCGGCGCTGTGGCTTTGACCTTGGCGGCAGGTATTTTCAGCCAGTACAAATATCTGCTGCCCGCAGTGATGAAGCGCGAATACGCATTGACACAATACAAAATCGATTTCAAAAAAGAAAGGCTGGAAATCTGGCGGCAGGGCAGGAAAACCGCGCAGCACAAATTCCACAGCCCAAACATGGTCCTGCCGCCCCTGCCCCTGCCCAAAGCCGAATCGGAACAGGAACATTGCCGCCGAATCCGCCAAAAAATCCAACAGCAAATCCAAAGCCGAACAGGATTTGCATTCCGATAAAAAAAACGGCTTCAGAAAACCTGAAGCCGTTTTGCATCCTGCCGCGCAAAGCGGGGTGGGGTTACCTGCCCTTGGCCGCCTCTTTGCGCTCCGCCAGCCAGTGTTCCAAATAATGGATGCTCACGCCGCCTTGGGCAAAGCCGGGGTCGCGGAACAGGTCGCGGTGCAGGTCGGTATTGGTTTTGATGCCGGTAACGGCCAATTCGGCCAGCGCGACACGCATTTTGGCCATGGCCTGTTCGCGGGTTTTGCCGTGGACGCAGATTTTGCCGATTAAACTGTCGTAATTGGGCGGAATGCGGTAGCCCTGATAAATGTGGCTGTCCACGCGGATGCCGAAGCCGCCGGGCAGGTGGCAGCTTTCTATCAGGCCGGGGCTGGGGATGAAGGTGTAGGGGTCTTCGGCGTTGATGCGGCACTCGAAGGCATGGCCTTCGATTTTGATGTCTTTTTGTTTGTATTGCAGCTGCAGGCCGGAGGCGATGCGGATTTGTTCCTGCACGATGTCCACGCCGGTAATCAGCTCGGTAACGGGGTGTTCCACCTGTACGCGGGTGTTCATTTCGATAAAGAAAAATTCGCCGTTTTCGTACAAAAATTCAAATGTCCCCGCGCCGCGATAGCCTATGCGTTTGCAGGCTTCCACACAGGCGTTGCCGATTTTTTCGCGCTCTTTGGCGGTGATGCCGGGGGCGGGGGCTTCCTCTATGATTTTTTGATGCCGCCGCTGCAGCGAACAGTCGCGTTCGCCCAGGTAAATGGCGTGGCCGTGTTCGTCCGCCAGCACCTGGACTTCGACATGGCGCGGGCGTTGCAGGTAGCGTTCCATATATACCATGGGGTTGCCGAAGGCCGCGTCCGCCTCGGCCTTGGTCATTTCCACCGCCTTAATCAGGTCTTCTTCTTTTTCGACCACGCGCATGCCCCGCCCGCCGCCGCCGCCCGAGGCTTTGATGATGACGGGGTAGCCGACCTTCCTTGCGGTTTGGATGATGGTTTCGGGTTTGTCGGGCAATGCGCCGTCCGAACCCGGCACGCAGGGCACGCCCGCCTGGCGCATGGCGTTTTTGGCCGATACTTTGTCGCCCATCAGGCGTATGGTGGCGGCGCGCGGCCCTATGAAGATGAAGCCGGATTCTTCCACTTGTTCGGCAAAATCGGCGTTTTCGGCCAAAAAGCCGTAGCCGGGGTGTATGGCGTCCGCGCCGGTAACTTCGGCGGCGGCTATGATGGCCGGCACGTTCAAGTAACTTTGCGGCGAGGGCGCGGGGCCTATGCAGACGGATTCGTCCGCCAGTTTGACATGCAGGCTGTCGTTGTCGGCGGTGGAGTGTACGGCTACGGTGGCGATACCCATTTCGCGGCAGGCGCGCAAGACGCGCAGTGCGATTTCGCCACGGTTGGCGATTAGGACTTTTTTCAGCATATTCTTACCTTTGTCTGCCGCCTAGGAGATAAAGCCTATGACGGCTTGTTTTTCTTCGGCGGCGCAAGTATAAAATTTTTGCAGTTGTTTGAAATGGTACTGCAGGTATTCCAGCGCGGTTTCGCTTTCGTCCTGCCAGATGTCGGGATAAACGTCTTCCATTTTTTCGGGAAGGAAGTTGCGGCGCAAGTCTTCGGGGGTGATGGCGTTCAGGCGCGGGGCGAAGGCGGCGACTTCGTCTGCGGTCAGGTAGTGCGCGGGGCCGTAACCCAAGTCTTGTTCTTCGTCTATCAGCTCGGAGGACAGGATGACGCGCGACAGGCTTTGCCGGTCTGCAAGGTCTATATCGAACAGGGGTTTGCCGCACAATAGGAAGATGATGCCGTCCCATGCCTTGTCCAGGTCCAATAGCCGGGGCGTTGTGCCTTCTTCCCGGCCGTCCTGCTCCGATTCTTGCAATTCCTGTTCGAATTCCTGGGCCGCCTGTTCAAAAAACTGTTCCAAGTCTTTTTCCAGTTGCGCGCTGTCGGCCTTGTAATTTTCCAGTTGCGGGGCGGGCACGCGTATCAGGTAGGCTATCATGCTCATATTTCGTCATCCTATGGTGGAAGGATAGTGCCGCGCTTATTCTATGATGAACAGGGGTTCGCCGTATTCTACCGGCTGGCCGTTTTCTACCAGGATTTCTTTGACCACGCCCGATTTTTCGGCTTCGATTTCGTTCATCAGCTTCATGGCTTCTATGATGCACAGGGTGTCGCCCGCTTTGACGGTTTGGCCCACTTCGACAAAGGCCGGGGAACTGGGGCTGGCCGCGCGGTAGAAAGTGCCGACCATGGGGGATTTTTGGGCGGCGGACAGGTCGCGGGAGGCCGGGGCGGCCGCTGCTGAGGATGCGGCGGCCGCAGGCGCAACCGTTGCGGCGGCAACCGGCGCGGGTGCGGCGGCGGGCAGGGGCGCGGCATATACGGTCTGCGGGGCGGTGGCGCGGGTAATCCGCACTTTTTCTTCGCCTTCGGTTACTTCGATTTCGGCTATGCCGGATTCTTCAACCAAGTCTATGAGTTTTTTTAGTTTGCGCAAATCCATGATTTTTTCCTTAATATTGGGTGTCGGCCGCCGGGGTTGGGAAAGGGCGGCTCGGGATAATTCGGTGCTGCCGCAAAAACGTTTGCGGTGTTTGGGCGGCGGTGTGTATTTTTTACCAATATAAGGCCTAAGTCCAGAAAAATCTGCGAAAACGCCGACTTTTTGCAGGAAATGGCGTTGTTTAAGATGGGAATGAACGGGTAAGGACTTTGGTTTTAAGGTGTTTTAAGCGGTTGTATATTCGGATAAACGGATTGTAAAGTTTGGATAAGCCTATGGGGCGCGTTGAAAAAAAACGGGCCGTCTGAAAGGCTGTTTTCAGCTTGGGGCTGATGCTTTCAGACGGCATTTTTCCGATTTTGCCTATTGGGCGCAGCGGAAACCCAAATTATGGATGGAAAATTTGGATTGCAGGCTGGTGCGGAAGCCGTAACGCAAAAACGCGGCATAATTGCTGGGGTCGGTCGCACCGGCCGATGCGCCGCTGCAAAACATAGAACTGTCCACGCCGCCGGAATTCAACAGGCTGCTGTTAAAGTCTTCCGTCCACTCCCAAATCAGGCCGTGCATATCGTAAATGCCCCAATAATTGGGCGTACGGCCGCCCACATCGCGCAAACCCTGGCGGCTGCCCTGGGCATACCAGTTCAAAATAGTGTCCTTATAGGCCTTTTCGGTTGCGCCGTTCGGCTTCAACTCGGATGCCTGGCCGGCGTATTCCCATTGGTTGATGGTGGGCAGGTGTTTGCCCTGCGCCGTACAATAAGCATTGGCGGCAAACCAGGACACGAAAGTTACCGGCTTATTGGCATCTTCGGCCTTGGGCGCGTAGCCGCTGCCGTCCTTCACCCAATGGGACAGATAATGCTGGTCGCTTTGCTTGCTGCTCACCTTGCCGCGCTGCCATTGCGGATTGTTTTTGACAAATTCGGCAAATTGGGCGTTGGTAACGGGCAGCTTGTCCATTTTAAAGTCTGCCACTTTGGTCAAAGGCGCGTCGGGGGCCAGGTACATGGGGCGGTAAGTACCGGCCTTCACTTCCGCCATACCGTCGGCTGCCGCTGCCGCTGCCGCGAACACCAATACGCTGCAAAGCAAGGTTTTTTTCATCATCGTTCCTTAATGGTTGCAACCCCGCCCGTGGGACGGGATTTGTTTGGGATGGGTAAAGCCTGTTCAGAAGGCGGCACACCGGGTTTCGCCCGCGCACCTTCAAATCGGGGCAGGGTGCGCCAAAGACTTAGCATTGCAATTTCAATTCACTATAAACCGCAATACATATCTTTGCAGGTATCCGGCAGAGTTTAACACATCCCCAAGCCGTTTCGCACCCGCATTTTATAGCGAATTAAATTTAAACCAGTACAGCGTTGCCCGGCCTTGTCCCGATTTTTATTCATCCACTATACCTTTAAGAATAATATATTATGCTACGCTATAACCGCATCAAAAATGCCGCCGTTATTGGATTATCCGTTCCCCCTGTGCCTTATTGCGGCGCGGCCTGGCGCAACTGCGCCACTTCCCCGGGCGTGATTTCCCCGCCCGCATTGCCAAAGGCGTTTAAAACATAATTGCTTACCGCAGCCACTTCCTCATCCTTCATCGGTATCTGCGGCATAATGCCGTCATAATTTTTACCGTTTACCGTAATGGGTCCGCGTATGCCGTTTAATATGGCGGCTGCCAAACGCTTCTTGTCCCGGGCAAAATAATCCGATTGCGCCAAAGGCGGCAGGGCGGGGTTTGCGCCCACGCCGTTGTCGCCGTGGCAGGCGCGGCACCTGGTATCGTAAATGGCCTTGCCCGCCGCATAACGCTCGCTTGCAGGGGAGGGGGCGGACGCTTGGGGGGGAGGTTCGGCGGCGGAGGAGGGCGTTTCGCGGACGGGCGGAGAGGCAGGCCGGGCAGGGGCGGCAGAAGCCCCTTGGGGCTCGTTTGGGGCATTGTTTTGTTCCGAATGATTACAGGCTGCCAACAGGGCGGCAGCGGACAGGCAGGATACCAACAGATTTTTTTTCATCAAATCATCCTTATGGTTGAGACCCCGCCCACTAGGGCGGCAGGGTTTGCCCGGCATGGGGCGGCAACACTTGGACACAGTGCCGCATACTCAAAATCAAACCGTGCCGATATTGTAAATGTAAAGTTTGCGGGAAAAATTGTTTTGCCGCAAACAAACTGCTTGCCGCAGAAGGGGGGAAAGGGGAAACCCCGGAAGCCGCCAGCCTTGTGCGGCGGCATAAGGGTTCAATCCGCCGCAGATGAACAAGCCTTGGGGATTGAATTGGATTGAACGTGAGTCAGTGATAAGGGCAATCTTAACTTATAGCAAATTAAAATTGTAAGGCTA
>JAUMUU010000002.1:8081-52546 GCA_030530545.1 Neisseria sp.
TAGGGGTTGGCTGCTGCCGATGCGGCCGAAGCCGGGGCTGCCGCAGGTGCGGAGGCTGCCGGAGCAGAAGCGGCGGGTGCGGAAGCTGCCGGGGCGGCGGGTGCTGCCGATGCGGCCGAAGCCGGGGCTGCCGCAGGTGCGGATGACGCGCCGGAAGCCGAAGAAGCCGGTGCGGATGCGCCCATGCCCATACCTGTGCCTTTGTAAGGCTCGTCGCTGAGTTTCTCGGTCATGATTTCGGGATTGGGCTCGCCTTCCACTTTCAACTGACCCAAAGCACCTTTGTTGAAGGCGCGGAAGATGGAGTGGTCTACCAAAGTGTAGCTGCCCGGGATGTCCGCTTTGAACTCTATGATGGCTGCGCCGCCGGCGGGAATCAGCGTGCTTTGGACATTCTGGTTCACCAGTTTGCCGCCTTCGACATATACTTTGTCGAAGATTTCGCCGATGACGTGGAAGGAAGACACCAGGTTGGGGCCGCCGTTACCGACATACATGCGGATGGTTTCGCCTGCTTTGGCTTTCAGGGCCTTGTCGCCGGCAATCGCGCCTACATGGCCGTTAAATACGACATATTCGGCTTGTTCGGCGACGGCTTTGTCCATATCGAAAGGCTGCAGGCCGGGTTCGCCGTATTTGCCTTTGGTGTAGAAGTCGCCTTGGACGATGTAGAATTCTTTGTCTACTTTGGGCAGGCCTTCTTTGGGTTCTACCAAAATCAGACCGTACATGCCGTTACCGATGTGCATGCCCACGGGCGCAACGGCGCAGTGGTAGATGTACAGGCCGGACTGCATGGCTTTGAAGCTGAAGGTGGAGGTGCGGCCGGGCGCGGTGAAGGTTGCGGCAGCGCCGCCGCCGGTACCGGTTGCAGCATGGAAGTCTACGTTATGAGGCACGGTGGAGGTCGGGTGGTTGGAGAATTCCACTTCCACGGTGTCGCCTTCGCGCACGCGGATCATCTGGCCCGGGACATCGCCGTTGAAGGTCCAGTAGGTGTAGTCCACGCCGTCGGCCATTTTCATGGTTTTTTCTATGGTTTCCATTTTCACGCGCACTTTGGCGGCGTGGTTGCGGTCTACCGGCGGGGGTACGTCGGGCGCGTGGGTAACGATGGCGTCAATGACGGGCAGCTCGCTGGCCGGGACTTCGGCTTCTGCCTGCTGCTCGGAGGCGGCGGCTTCGGAAGCCTGCATCATGTCGCCGGAGGCGGCGGAAGCGGCGGTTTCCTCTACGGGCGCGGCCGGTGCAGCCGGTTTTTTGACATTCTGCTGGCCGCAGGCGGCCAGGGCGAATGCGGAAATGATTAAAGCGGCTAAAGTTTGGCGTTTCATAAGAGTAGTCCTTTTACTGACTGGTTTACGTTCAATTTACGTCCGTGCATTATGGATTACCTATCTTAACATTAATTTGATATAAGTCAAACAACAATTATTCACGGACGCGCTTTGGATGCCTGCCCGGTGTCGGCAATGCGCTACAATCGCCCGGGTCGCGGCGCGGGGGCGGGGGACGGGAAGTTTTACATATTGCGCCCCGCCTACCCGCTTTACCCGCCGTTTCGAATCATGCTACAATTTTTAACATTCATATTTTATGACTTTTTAACACAACCACCCCTAGGAGTAAAAAAATGGGACAGTATAAGAAGCTTTGGTACTTGCTTTTCGCAGTACTTGCTGTCTGCTTTACCATCCTCGGCTATATGGGTACGGAGGTTTACCGCAAGGCTCCGCCCTATCCCGAGAAGTTTGTAAGCGCATCGGGCCAGACGGTCATCACCAAGGATGACATTTTGGCCGGGCAGTCCGCCTGGCAGACGACAGGCGGTATGGAGGTAGGCTCGATTTTGGGCCACGGCGCATATCAGGCCCCGGACTGGACCGCCGACTGGCTGCACCGCGAGCTGGTGGCCTGGCTGGACCTTACCTCTCAGGCGCAATACGGCAAGAAGTATGACGAGGTGGATGCCGGCAAACAGGCGCACCTGCGTACGCTGGCCGCTTACGAATACCGCGAAAAAAGCAAAATCCGCGAAGACGGTACGGTGGAATTGAGCAATACCCGCCTGAAAGCCATGCAGCAGGTTGCGCCTTATTACATCACGCTGTACGGCAATGACCCCAGCATGGTGCAGACGCGCGACAATTTCGCGATGAAGGACAATACGCTGCCCAGCGAAGAGGCGCGCAAAAGGCTGACCGATTTCTTCTTCTGGACCGCATGGTCGGCTTCGACCAACCGTCCGGACAAGGAATTCACCTACACCAACAACTGGCCGCACGAGCCTTTGATTAATAATGTGCCGACCACGGAAAACTATATGTGGTCGTTCACCAGCATCGTGCTGCTGCTCAGCGGCATAGGCCTGTTGCTGTGGGGTTATTCCTTCCTGACCAAGCATGAGGAAGTGCGCCCCCCCGAAGAAGACCCGCTGACCAAGATTACGCTCACGCCTTCGCAAAAGGCTTTGGGCAAGTATGTCTTCCTGACGGTGGTGCTGTTTGTGGCCCAGGTGTTCCTTGGCGGCCTGACCGCGCACTATACGATTGAAGGCCAGCATTTCTACGGTATCGCGCTGTCTGATATGTTCCCCTATGCCTTGGTGCGCACCTGGCATATCCAATCGGCCATTTTCTGGATTGCCACGGGCTTTTTGACCGCCGGCCTGTTCCTTGCGCCCATTATCAACGGCGGCAAGGACCCGAAATTCCAACGCGCCGGTGTGAACTTTTTGTATATCGCGCTGTTTATCGTGGTGTTGGGTTCTTACGGCGGCAACTTCCTGGCTTTGAGCCACGCCATGCCCTCTTATCTGAACTTCTGGTTCGGCCATCAGGGTTATGAGTTCTTGGACCTGGGCCGCTTCTGGCAGCTGCTGTTGATGGTGGGTCTGTTGCTGTGGCTGTTCCTGATGGTCCGTTGTACCTTCCATGCGTTTAAGGAAGAAGGTACGGATAAAAACCTGTTGGCGATTTTCGTGGCCTCTATGTTCGGCGTGGGTGTGTTCTATGCGCCCGGCCTGTTCTACGGCGAGCATTCTCCGATTGCGGTAATGGAATACTGGCGTTGGTGGGTGGTTCACCTGTGGGTGGAAGGCTTCTTCGAGGTGTTTGCAACGGCTTCCTTCGCCTTCATTTTCTACAATATGGGCTTTGTCCGCCGCAATACCGCCACTGCCGCCACTTTGGCCGCCGCCGCCATCTTTATGTTGGGCGGTATCCCGGGTACGCTGCACCACTTGTATTTCGCCGGTTCGACTTCGGCTTCCATGGCCATAGGCGCGTGCTTCTCCGCTTTGGAGGTTGTGCCGCTGATTCTGCTGGGCCGTGAAGCATACGAACATTGGTCTTACCAAAATGCCGCTCCGTGGGCGAAACGCCTGCGCTGGCCGCTGATGTGCTTCGTTGCCGTGGCCTTCTGGAATATGATAGGCGCGGGTGTGTTCGGCTTCTTGATTAACCCGCCGATTTCGCTGTTCTACATCCAGGGTTTGAATACTACCGCTGTTCACGCCCATGCGGCCTTGTTCGGCGTATACGGCTTCCTGGCCTTGGGCTTTGTGCTGTTGGTCGCGCTGTATCTGAAACCCGAAGCGCATTTCAACGACAAGCTGATGACTTGGGGCTTCTGGCTGTTGAACGGCGGCCTGGTCGGTATGATTGCCACCAGCCTGCTGCCGATCGGCGCGATTCAGGCCTTCGCCAGCATAGAGGTCGGCCTGTGGTATGCCCGCAGTGAGGACTTTATGCAGCAGGATCTGTTGGAAACGCTGCGTTGGATCCGTACTTTGTCCGATTTGATTTTCATCGGCGGTGCGTGCTGCTTCGCCCTGCAGGCCACTAAAACGGTGTTCTTTACCCGTTCGGCTAAGAAATAAACCGGTTTTGGTTTGAAAAAAGGCCGTCTGAATGGTTTCAGGCGGCCTGTCTTTTTATTTCCACAGGCAGATTATATGTTTTCCGATATTCCCACCGATTCTGGCAGCCGCCTCTGGCACAGCGAAAGCACGCAAAAACCCCCGCTGCGGGCGGTATTCCTCGCACAGGCCGATGCTGCCACGGTATTGAAAAACGCACACGACCAAACGGCCACCGTCTGGAGCGGCGATTTCCATCAGGCCAAACAAGTGTTGGCGGCGGTCAAAAGGCGGGTGCGGCGGGGCGGCCCTCCGGCGAAAACCCCCGCCGATGCGCGGGATGCCTTCCACCTCCACCGCATGAAACAGGCGCAGCAAAGCCGCCTGATTAACATGCTGGCGGTTGAAATCGGCGCGGGTTTGGATTTGGATTTGCCGCGCGCGCCCCATGTGTCTGCGGCCTTGGCCGATGCCCTGCTTGAAGGCGGGCAACCCTTTTTGCTGCCGCTCAACCGCCTGCTGGGCTTGATAGGCGCGCACGAATGGCACAAAAAAGGCGTTTGGATTCCCGCCCTGAACGACAGGATACACGTTCCTTTCGGCGTATTTTCGCCCATACGCGGCGAATATCTGGAACTGCTGATGCGGGCGGCGCTGCCCCAAGGCGTGCAAACCGCCTTAGACCTGGGCACAGGCTCGGGCGTATTGGCGGCCTTGTTGGCCAAACGCGGCGTGCCGCACATTGCCGCCACCGACAACAACCCCCGCGCCATAGCCTGCGCCAGGGCCAACATATGCCGTTTAGGTTATGAACGACAAATCACCCTGGAACAAACCGACCTGTTTCCGGCGGGCAAAGCCGATTTAATCGTATGCAACCCGCCCTGGCTGCCCGCCAAACCCACATCGGCGGTAGAAACCGCCTTATACGACCCCGGCCATACCATGTTGCAGGCCTTTTTGAACGGTGCGCCCCGCCATCTGAACGAAGGCGGGGAAATATGGCTGGTTATGTCCGATTTGGCCGAACTTTTGCATTTGCGCCCGGCGGGCTTTTTGCCGGATACTTTCCGACAGGCCGGATTGCGGGTGGCGGAAATCCTGCACACGCATCCCGTCCACGGCAAGGCGGCCGACCCGGCCGACCCCCTGGCCTTCGCACGGGGCAGGGAAACCGTCTCCCTATACCGCCTGACAACTTAAAAAAGTTACACCATGTTTTCTACCCTCCCGAAAATCCTGATTACCGGCGGCAAAGGCCAGGTCGGATATTGCCTAAGGGCGCAACTTCAAGGCCGTGCCGAACTCTATACCCCCGATTCCGCCGCGCTCGATATTGCCGACTGCGGCAGCGTGCGGCAGGCGGTGGAAGCCTTCCGCCCCGAATACATCATCAACGCCGCCGCCTACACGGCGGTGGACAAGGCCGAAAACGATGCCGGACGCGCTTTTGCCGTCAATAGGGACGGCGCGCGCCATCTGGCCCGGGCCGCAGAAGCGGTTGGCGCGGCCATGCTGCACATTTCCACCGATTATGTGTTTGACGGCGAAGGCGGCGCACCCTATGCCGAAACCGCCCCGGCCGCGCCGCAAAACGTCTACGGCGCAAGCAAACTGGCGGGCGAACAGGCAGTGTTGTCCGCCTGCAGCCGCGCCGTGGTGATGCGGACATCGTGGGTGTTTGGCGCACACGGCCATAATTTCGCCAAAACCATGTTGAAGCTGGGGCGGGAGCGCGACAGCTTGGGCATAGTGGCCGACCAATACGGCGCGCCGACCGCCGCCGCCGACATCGCCGCCGCCCTAATCCGCATCATGCACAGGCTGCATCAGGGTTGGCATGACGATTATGCGGGGGTGTACCATTATTGCGGCAGCCCATATGCGAGCTGGTTTGAATTTGCCCAAGCGATTTTCGCCCAGGCGGCGGCACAGGGCGTGTTGGCAAACATCCCCGCCCTGCGGCCCATTGCCACGGCGGATTATCCCACCCCCGCCAGGCGTCCGGCCGATTCGCGGCTGGACTGCGGCAAAATCCGCGCCGTGTTCGGCATAGAAGCTGGCGATTGGCGTTCGGCCTTGGGCGGTTTGCGGGCTTATATAGTGAATTAAAATCACAATGATACAGCGTTGCCAACGCGCTTATGTACTCTTCGTACACGGCGCGCGTTGCCGCCTTGTCTCATTTTTATTTTAATCTACTATATCTCTAACAAACACCCGCCGTCCGAAAGTGGTTTTTCCAACGGCCTTGTGATATAAGGCCGTCTAAATTTTTAACCGACAGGAAGCAAAATGAGTTCACAAGATTTGAGCGGCAAAATTGCCTTGGTAACGGGCGCGTCGCGCGGCATAGGCGCGGCCATTGCCGATACATTGGCGCAGGCGGGCGCGACCGTCATAGGCACGGCCACAAGCGGCAACGGCGCGGCCGCCATAGGCGAACGCCTGGCGCAATGGGGCGGACGGGGCAGGGTGCTGGATGCCGCCGAGGCGGACGGCATAGAAAACCTGGTTGCCGACATAGAAAAAGAATTCGGCAAACTGGATATTTTGGTGAACAACGCCGGCATTACCCGCGACAACCTGCTGATGCGGATGAAGGAAGAAGAGTGGGACGAAATCATGCAGGTAAACCTGAAATCCGTCTTCCGTGCCAGCAAGGCCGTATTGCGCGGCATGATGAAGCAGCGTTGGGGCCGCATTATCAACATCACGTCCGTGGTGGGGGTGATGGGCAACGCGGGGCAGGCCAATTATGCCGCCGCCAAAGCGGGCCTCATCGGCTTTGCCAAATCGCTGGCGCGCGAAGCGGGCGGCAGGGGCATCACGGTAAACTGCGTCGCCCCCGGCTTTATAGATACCGACATGACCCGCGCCCTGCCGGAAGAAGTCCGCAAAACCTTTGAGGCGCAAACCGCGCTGGGGCGTTTCGGCGACGCGCAGGACATTGCGGACGCGGTGTTGTTCCTGGCTTGCGACCAGGCCAAATACATTACCGGCCAAACGCTGCATGTGAACGGCGGTATGCTGATGCCCTAAGGCGGCCGGCCTGCACAAAATTTTACGCCGCTTTGTCCGATTTGTGCCGCCACGGCCTTGATTGGGGCAAAGCGGCTTTGTTATAGTGCCGTTTTCCCACCCCAACTAAGGAGTTTCTATGGACAGGCAGGATTTTGAAGCACGCAAAGCCGCGTTGTTGCAGGAAATCCGTTCCGTAATGGACGATGTGGAAGAATTGTACAGCCAGGGCGCGGAGCAGGGCGGCGAGGATGCCCGCGAGCTGAAGGGCCGTTTGGAGGCCAAGCTGGATGCGGCCAGGCAGAAGTTGGGCCGCTTCGAGCAGGATGCCGCCGATGCCCTGCGCCGGGGTTCGCGCCAGGCCAAGGAACGTTTTAGGCAGTTTGAGGAAGACGCGGGCGCGCAAATCAGGCAGCGCGCCAAACAGGCCGATGAAGCCGTGCGCGAAAAACCCTATTACGCCATGGGCTTTGCCGCGCTGGCGGGCTTGGTGGTCGGCGTGCTGCTGAACCGCCGCTAGGGTTGTTTTTCCGTTAGGCCAGCCGTCTGAAACCTTTATTTCAGGCGGCATTTCTGTTTTTTACGGCGTTTTTTTGCCGGGGTAAACCTTGCCATTGGGAGGCGGTATGGGTGTCAGACAAGAAATCAATCATGCGAAAACCCTGTTCAACCACGCGGTCGATTTGCTTTTGCTGCGGCTGCAGGTATTGGGTTTGGAGTTGGACGAACAGGCGGGGGCGGCGTTTCAAATTTTAATCATGGCCTTGGCGGCGGCGGTTTTGCTGCTGGTCGGCCTGCTGTGCGTGCTGTTGGGGCTGAACCGCCTGTTGGGCGACACGGCGGCGGTTTGGCTGTTTCTGCTGACGGGTTTGGCCTGTCTGGCGGGCATAGGGTGGCTGGCCTGCGCCATGCTGGCCCTTGGGCGGAGGCAGTGCGGGCGCATGAGTGCCGCCCTGCGCGATGTGCAAGACGATGTTGCCTGCCTGCGCGGGCTGGCGGCGGACGGCGACGCGGCCGACAGGGCGGGGGAGGTTTGATGAAGGCGGACGAAAGGCGGCAGGCGCGCGAACTGCTGGAATTGGAAATCAGGCTGGCGCGGATGCGGGTGGCGGCCGACTACCTCAAACAGCGCGGCCTGAGGCGGGAGGAAAGGGCTTCGCGCATACGCTGGCTGCAAATGGCCGAATTGGCGGCCAACGCCGTATCGGGCAGCTTCATAGGCCGCAGGCAGGCCGCATTGCCGCCCAAATACCGTTTGGGCATGTTGGCGTTTTGGGCGGTTTGGCGGCTGCTGCACAGGCGGGGCGGCAAGAAGGCCTAGGCGGCGGGCCGGGGGCGGGGCTGCCCTGCGCCGCTATAGTTAAATTGTTTACAATTAGAAATAATATGTCCTGATTGCGTCATATTTATAATATGTAGCAAAATGTAGTGAAAATACTTGGCACGATATTCCAAATCAGGCACAATAATAGCCGGCTCGGCCGACCCGGCCGCGTCCCGCCGCCTGCAGGCGGCGTTTTGACACGATACCTTGGAGAAAACAGCATGGCCACCCGTACCGAACACGATTTATTGGGCGAACGCGAAATCCCCAACGATGCCTATTGGGGCATACACACCTTGCGCGCCGTGGAAAATTTCAAAATCTCACACCAAAAAATCTCCGATATTCCCGAATTTGTGCGCGGCATGGTGATGGTGAAGAAAGCCGCCGCCCGCGCCAATGCCGAATTGGGCGTATTGTCCGCCGAAGTCGCCGCCGCGATTGATGCCGCCTGCGACGAAGTGCTGGTGAAAGGCCGCTGCCTGGACCAATTTCCGTCCGACGTATTCCAGGGCGGCGCGGGTACGTCGGTAAATATGAACACCAACGAAGTCGTGGCCAATCTGGCTTTGGAACATTTGGGCAAGGCCAAGGGCAGCTATGACATCATAGACCCCATGGACCATGTGAACGCCAGCCAGTCCACCAACGACGCTTACCCGACCGGCTTCCGTTTGGCCGTTTACAACAGCACGGCGGCCATGATGGTGAAAATCAACCGCCTGAAACAGGCCTTAGAAGCCAAAGCCCAAGAGTTTAAAGACGTGTTGAAAATGGGGCGCACCCAGCTTCAAGATGCCGTGCCTATGTCTTTGGGGCAGGAATTTAAAGCCTTCGCCGTCCTGCTGGAAGAAGAAAACGTCAATCTGCAGCGCAATATTGATTTGCTGCTGGAAATCAATTTGGGTGCGACCGCCATAGGCACGGGTGTGAACACGCCCGAAGGCTATGCCCCGCTGGCGGTGAAAAAACTGGCCGAAATCAGCGGCCTGCCCTGCAGGCTGTCGCCCAATCTGATTGAAGCCACTTCCGATTGCGGCGATTATGTCAGCGTCCATGCCGCCCTGAAACGCCTGGCGGTGAAACTTTCCAAAATCTGCAATGATTTGCGCCTGATGTCGTCCGGCCCCCGTGCCGGCATCAAGGAAATCAACCTGCCCGAAATGCAGGCCGGTTCGTCCATCATGCCCGCCAAAGTCAATCCCGTGATTCCGGAAGTCGTGAATCAGGTGTGCTTCAAAGTGATCGGCAACGACACTGCCGTAACCTTTGCCGCCGAAGCCGGACAGTTGCAGCTCAATGTGATGGAACCCGTGATTGCACAAGCGATTTTTGAAAGTATCTCGCTGCTGGGCAATGCCTGCGTGAATCTGGCCGACAAATGCGTGGACGGTATTACCGCCAACCGCGAAACCTGTGCCGCCTATGTGCTGAACTCCATCGGCATCGTTACCTATCTGAATCCGTTTATCGGCCACCACAACGGCGACAAGGTCGGCAAAATCTGTGCCCAAACCGGCAAAAACGTGCGCGAAGTGGTGTTGGAACTGGGTTTGCTGAGTGCGGAACAGTTGGACGATATTTTGTCGCCCGCCAATCTGATTAACCCGCAATATAAGGCGAAAAGGGTGGGTTAAACGCTGTTTGAACCGCCGGCAAAACGGCAAAGGCCGCCTGAAGGGTTTCAGGCGGCCTGTTTTATAGTGGTTTTAAATATAAACCGGCTAATCCCTATCCCTAACGCTTGACCCCGCTCAAACAAGCCCATCCCTCATCGGTTTGCGCTTCTTCCATATCAAACCAGCGGCTGTAAATATCGGATAACTCTTGGGCCTGGTCGGCCAACAAGCCCGACAAAACGATGCGGCCGCCGCTTTTCGTCCTTGCGGCCAACATTTCGCCCAACATCCGCAAAGGATTGGCCAAAATATTGGCCAGCACCAAATCAAACTGCCCTTGGGGCAGGTCGTCCGGCAGGAAAAAGCGGGCGGCAATCCGGTTTTTTTCGGCATTCTGCCTGCCGGATTCTACGGCTTGGGGGTCTATATCCACGCCTGTGGCCGAGGCTGCGCCCAGTTTCATTGCGGCAATGGCCAAAATACCCGAACCGCAGCCGTAATCCAACACATGTTCGCCGCCCCGCAAACGGCCGTCCAGCCATTGCAGGCACAGGCGGGTGGTCGGATGGCTGCCCGTGCCGAAAGCCAGGCCCGGGTCCAGCTGCAGATTGATTGCCTCCTTGTCGGGCGCATCGTGCCAAGAGGGCGTAATCCACAAACGGTCGGAAATCCTAATCGGGTCAAACTGCGCCTGCGTCAAACGCACCCAATCCTGTTCGGGCAGCCGTTCGATTTGGCAGGCGGGCGCGGCCATGCCCAGCGCGGCGGCGGCCCTGTCCAAAGCCCCCGCCGCATCGGCCCCGTCCTCAAACAGGGCGGCCACACGGCTGTGCTGCCAAACCTGTCCAGCCGTCATGCCCGGCTCGCCGAATATGGGCTGCTCGTTGTCCGTGCCGGCATAAAAATCCTCAATAGTGGCCGAAAGCGCGCCCTGTTCCATCAGCGCATCGGACAAGGCCTCGGCGACACGTTCGTCCACGGCCATAGAAATTTGTTGGTAGGACATGATTTTCCTTTAAAAAACAAATAGTGGTGCAAAAGGCGGGCAAACCCCGTTCAGACAAAATCCCCCCACAGGGTCTGCATGGCGGCCATGGCGGCCATGGCGGCGGTTTCCGTACGCAGCACCCGACCGCCCAGCCTCACGGCCTGAAAACCGGCGGCCAGGGCCAGCACCTCCTCGGCCTTGGTCCAGCCACCCTCGGGGCCCACCATCAAAATCACCCTTTGCGGCGCGGGCAGGCCGTGCAGGCTTTGGGTGCGGTTGGGGCTCATCAGCAGTTTGACATCGGCATCGGGCAGCTTGCGCAAGGCCTGACGGTAGGGCAGCAGCGGGTGTACCTTGGGTATCGTGTCGCGGCCGCTTTGTTCGCAGGCGGAAAAGACGATTTCCTGCCAGCGCACGACCCGTTTGGCGGCACGTTCCCCGCTGAGTTTGACTATGGAGCGTTCGCTATTGACGGGGATAATCTCGCTTACCCCCAGTTCCACGCTTTTTTGCAGGGTGATGTCCATGCGTTCGCCGGAAGAAACGGCCTGAATCAGCGTAATATGCAGCGGCGATTCGTTTTCGGAGGGGCGTTTGCCGCACACGAAGGCCGTTGCCGCCCGTTTTTCCAGCGTTTGCAAAACGGCCGGATAAGAACAGCCGTCGCCGTTAAACAGCGTGATTTCATCGCCCGCACGGCAGCGCAGGACGTGCAGGTGGCGCACGATTTTGTCGGATAAGGCCAGGGTTTGCTGCGGCAACAGGACGGCCGCGATAAAGAAGCGGGGCATGGCGGGTCAAAATAGGTTAAGATTTGGCCCTTCATTATACGTTATCGCGGGCATATGCCAAAAGAAACGCCTGCGGCAAAAGGATACAGGGTGTTGGAACAACTACGGGCCTTAGTCAGGCAGATTGCGCAAACCGAGGTTATGCCGCGCTTCCTAAGCGTGGGCGGCAGCGAAAAACAGGACGGCAGTATTTTGTCGGAGGCCGATTTGGCCGCACAGGCGGCATTCGCGCGCGGGCTGCCCGCCATCATAGACGCGCCGGTTTTGGGCGAGGAAATGAGCGAACAGGTGCAGCGCGACTTGTGGCTGCACAACCATTGCGGCCTGTGGGTGGTCGATCCTATAGACGGCACGACCAACTTCGTCAATGGTTTCCCGCATTTTGCCCTGTCGGCGGCCTTTATGCGCGGCGGCAGGCCGGAGCTGGCGGTGATTTACAACCCCGTCAGCGACGAATGCTTTTATGCCTGCCAAGGCGGCGGGGCTTTTTTGAACGGCCGCCGCCTGCCGCTTGCGCCCGGGGGCAAAAAACTGCACCGGGCGATAGCGGGCGTGGAAATCAAATACCTGCGTTCGGGCAAACTCTCCAGCCGCATGAACACCCTTTCGCCCGTCCGCAGCATACGCAGCATGGGCAGCAGCACGCTGGATTGGTGCTATCTGGCCGCCGGCCGTATGGATGTCTATATCCACGGCGGACAAAAACTGTGGGATTACGCCGCCGGCGCTTTGATTCTGACCGAGGCCGGCGGCTGCCTGGCAACCTTGGAGGGGGATGATTTTTGGAGCGGGGCGCATGTTTTCCAACGTTCGGTCATTGCGGCAGTCAATCCGCAACTGTTTGCGCCCTGGCTGAAATGGATTCGCGACAACCAATAATGTTGCGGCCGCATCATGCTTGCCTTGGGAAGGGATGTTTCAACACACAGAACTGCACATAAGGCGCAGCCCTGTGTGTCGTCCTGATTTGGAAGGGGTTACGCCCCTCCCAAACAAACCTAAATACTACCGCCCTGAAGGGCGGGGTTTCAACCATTAAGGAAATTTTGATAAAAAACAGGCCGCCTGAAATTTCAGACGGCCCGTTTGCCTTTTTTCGGCCTCAGTGGATATTGATATTGCTTATCGGGCTTGAAATAAAGTCTGCGCCGGTTTCATGCGGGTCCTGCGGCGCATTAGGCACATGCCTGTCTTCATAGGGCATATTGTCCAAATCCTGGCCCGGGTTGGAAACCGTGTCGCCCACACTGACATTCTTCATCCCTTCCAAGATGATGGCGGACGACAAATGGTCGCTGACATTGTACACCATGGCCAAAGCGACCTCTTCGGCCGGGATGGAGAGGTATTTCACCACGCTGCGGCGGCCGTCGTTGTCTTTTTCCACCAAATCGGTTTTGAGGCGGCGGCTGCGCTTGTAGATACTGACCACCGCGCCTTTGTCCAGCCCGTCGGCCCCACCCTTGTTCAGGGTGATGGTTTGGAACTGGCCGGCCTCGCTGATGCCGTCAAAAATCGACACCACGCGCGCATCAACACGTTGGTTGGGCTCGTGCGGCATCATATTGAAGCGGTTGGGGTCTTCGTTCAACTTCAACAGATAATCGCCGTTGCGGATTTCCGAAACCGCCTCTTCTATGACCACGGGCTGGGCGGTTTGGGTAGGCAGTTTCACCATGGGGTGTCTGCGGGTGTAATACTCGTCGCCCTGAAGCTGCTCGGCATCCTTGGCACTGCGCGCCTCCAACGCACTGTTGGTGGCGGGCAGGGTGGCCACTATGCCGCTGAACACCACCTGCTGGCCCAGGAACTTTTTGGTTTCCGGGTCTATGATGTCTTTTTGGACGCGGTAAACCAAATAACGCCCCGGCTCGGTTATCTTATAGGCATATACGCGGTCGCCCTTGCTGTACATAATCCGGTTGTCGCTGTCGCCCACCAGGCGCGGCGCATATTGCGTCTTCCTTTGGTTGATGATTTGCGGATGCTGCATAAACATGCGGTAGAAGTCCACATTGACGGCCTGTATGCCGTAGCCCGAGCTGACTTCGCGCACGCGGGGGGTGAGTTTCTCCACGGGGATGCCGCTGGAATCCACACCTACCCTCCTCCTGCCGCCGCCTTCCACGCTCAGGCGCGGCTTGCCGTTAACGTAGCGTAAAACCAACACCTGCCCCGGATAAATCAGGTCGGGGTTGCGGATTTTGCTGCGGTTTGCACCCCACAGGCGGCCCCACTGCCAGGGGCGGTGCAGGTATTTGCCCGCAATCCCCCACAGCGTGTCGCCCTTTTTCACGACATAGCGGTTGGGCGCGTCTTGGCGCAGTTTGAGTTCGGAAGCCAATGCCGGTGCAGAAATCGCTAAGCTGGCGGCACAAAGCAGGGTTATAATACGTTGTTGCATGACACTCCCCTTGAAAATCGTTCACACTGTCATCATTAAAAACTCGGTACGGTTTAGGCACGTTGAAAAACACGCCCATCATTCAATCGAAATATTTTACCACTGTTTACAGCAAACACCATAGCTTTAAAGTACCGCACCGATTACCCGCACATTATTACAGAGATTTAAAATGGCTTTACTGAATATCTTGCAATACCCGGACGAGCGGCTGCACACCGTCGCCAAGCCGGTGGCCGAAATCGACGGCCGCATAAAAAAGCTGGTGGCCGATATGTTCGAAACCATGTACGAGGCGCGCGGCATAGGCCTGGCCGCCACCCAGGTGGACGTACACGAACGCGTGGTCGTGATGGACCTGAGCGAGGCCAAGAACGAACCGCGCGTGTTCATCAACCCGGTCATCACCCGGCAGGAGGGCGAAACCAGCTACGAGGAAGGCTGCCTGTCCGTGCCGGGGATTTACGACACCGTAACCCGCGCCCAAACCGTTACGGTGGAAGCCCTGGACGCGGAGGGCGAAAAATTCGTGCTGGATGCCGACGGGCTTTTGGCCATCTGCATCCAGCACGAGCTGGACCACCTGATGGGCAAAGTGTTTGTCGAACGCCTCTCCGCGCTCAAGCAAAACCGCATCCGTACCAAGCTGAAAAAGCGGCAGCGGCACAATATGTAGCCCGGTTGCAACCATGGGGGGAATTTGATGTTTCAGCACATAAGGCGCAGCCCTGTGTGTCGCCCCGATTCGGAAGGGGTTGCGCCCCTCCCGAACAAGCCCGAATACTACCGCCGCCAAGGGCGGGGTTTCAACCGTTAAGGAACTATGATGAAAGTGATTTTTGCCGGCACGCCCGATTTTGCCGCCGCCGCCCTGAACGCCATAGCCCGGGCCGGTTTTGCCGTCCCGCTGGTGCTGACACGGCCCGACCGCCCCAAAGGGCGCGGCATGAAGCTGCAGGCATCCGCAGTCAAACAGGCCGCACTGGCCCTGGGCCTTAGGGTGGAACAGCCGGAAAGGCTGCGCGGCAACCCCGATGCCGCCGCCCTGTTGCGGGCGGTACAGGCCGATGTGATGGTGGTGGCCGCCTACGGCCTGATTCTGCCGCAGGAGGTATTGGACCTGCCCCGGCACGGCTGCCTGAACATCCATGCCTCCCTGCTGCCGCGCTGGCGCGGGGCCGCCCCCATACAGCGGGCGGTGGAGGCGGGCGACGCGCAAACGGGCGTGTGCATCATGCAGATGGATGCGGGGCTGGATACCGGGGCCGTGGTCAGCGAACACCGCTATACGATTCGGGACGACGATACGGCAGGCAGCGTGCATGACGCTTTAGCCGTCCTGGGCGCTCAGGCGATTGTTGCCGATTTGCAACAATTACGGCAAACGGGCCGTCTGAACAGCGTGCCGCAAGCCGGAGACGGCATCACTTATGCACAAAAAATAAGCAAAGAAGAGGCACGGGCGGACTGGACGGCGGATGCCGCAACGCTTGCCCGCAAAATCCGCGCCTTCAACCCCGCACCGGGCGTATGGACGGCCTGGCGGGGCGGCCCTTTGAAAATCTGGCGCGCGCAGCCTGCCGAAGGGCGGGGAAGGGCGGGCGAAGTGCTGTCCTGTTCCGCATCGGGGCTGCTGGTCGCCTGCGGCGGCGGCGCATTGAACATCACCGAACTGCAGCCGCCCGGCGGCAGGCGCATGGATATTGCCGCCTTTGCCGCCGGACATGGCTTGGCGGCGGGGTCGGTATTGGGCGGGGAAGGCTGAACGCGGCATGGGACAAGGAAAGACAACATGAGTATGGCACGCGCCCAAAGGCTGGCCGCCCAAAGCACGGCCGCCGTCTCGGAAGGCCGCAACCTGCAAGACGTATTGGCCGCCGTCCGGGCGGCGCACCCCGACTTGGACGCGCAGGAAAACGGCGCGCTGCAGGACATTTCCTACGGCTGCCAGCGTTATTTGGGCAGCCTGCGCTTTATGTTGGGGAAAATGACGGACAAACCGATAAGCGATGCCGGGTTGGAGGGGCTTTTGCTGGCCGCGCTCTACCAACTGAACTACAGCCGCAACGCGCCTCACGCGGTGGTCAATGAGGCGGTGGCAAACGCGGGCCGGATAGGCCGCGGCCGCCTGCGCCCCTTTGCCAACGCCGTGTTGCGCCGTTTTTTGCGCGAGAGGGAAAAACTCAACGCCCTGTGCCGCAACAACGAAGAGGCGCATTACAACTTTCCGCAGTGGTGGCTGGAAGTCTTGCGGCAGGATTACCCCAAACACTGGCACAACATCGTAACCGCCGCCAACGCCCGCCCGCCCATGACGCTAAGGGTGAACCGCCGCCGAAACACAGCCCAAGGCTATGCCGAACTGTTGCGCGGGCAAGGCCTGCAGGCCGAAATTTTGGACGATTGCGCCCTAAGGCTGGAGCATGCCGTGCCTGTGGCCGGCCTGCCGCATTTTGCCGAGGGCATGGCTTCCGTGCAGGATTGGGGCGCGCAACGTGCCGCCGCCCTGCTCGCCCCGAGGGATGGCGAACGCGTTTTGGATGCCTGTGCCGCGCCGGGGGGCAAAAGCGGCCATATTTTGGAAACCGCCGACTGCAGGCTGACCGCCGTCGATATAGACGCGGAGCGGCTGCGGCGCGTGGCGGACAACCTGTCCAGATTGGGTTTGGGCGCGGAAGCCCTGCATTGTGCCGACGCGGGAAACCTTGCCTCATGGTATGATGGCGTGCTGTTCGATGCCGTATTGGCCGATGTGCCGTGTACCGCCTCGGGCGTAACCAAACGCAATCCCGACATCAAATGGCTGCGCCGTCCCGGCGACGCGCGCAAGACCGCCCGGCAGCAGGAGGGGCTGCTGGACGCGCTGTGGAAGGTTTTGAAGCCGCAGGGGCGTATGCTGCTGGCAACCTGTTCCCTATTTTACGAAGAAAACGGCGGCCAGCTGCAGCGTTTCCTGAACCGCCACCCCGATGCTGTTTGTACCGCAACCCATACCCTGCTGCCCAACCGGAACCAAGATGGCTTTTATTACGCACTCATCCGAAAACAGGCTTAGAAGGCTGCTTCTGGCGGTTTTGGCGGTTATCCTGCTGCCGGGGCGGCCGGCCGCCGCCGAAAGCATAGACGTTGTCCGCAACACGGCGGTTTTGACTGCGGGCGGCCAACTGGATGTCAGCAGCCGTTTCCAAACCGAATTGCCCGAGCAGCTCAAACAGCTTTTGAAGCAGGGCGTGCCGCTGTATTTCACCCTGAATTACAGGCTGTCCGACCCTACATGGGCATCTTACAAAGCCAAATTCGACCAGCTCTCCGGCAGCGGCAACAGCATAGCCTACAAACTTTCCTTCCATCCGCTGACCAACCGCTACCGCGTTACGGTAGGCACTTTCTCCACCGAATACAGCACTTTGGAAACGGCTTTGCGCGGCGTGGGCGCGGTGGCCAACTGGCGGGTTTTGCAGCCCGGCACTTTGAGCGATGTCGCCGCCGATGAGGTCAAGGCCGAAATCCGTCTGGCACTGAGCACTTCCCAGTTGCCCAAACCTTTTCAAATCAATGCCCTGACTTCTAAAAACTGGCAGTTGGATTCGGGCTGGAAACCTTTGGGCATAGTCAAAGGCTGAATATGCGGATTTTTTTGACGGCACTGGTATTGCTGGCTGCGGCCCTGGTTTACGGCCTGACTGCCGCCACGGGCAGCGAAAGCGGCCTGTCCGATTATTTTTGGTGGCTGGCCGGCGGCAGCGGCGCGCTGACTTTGGTGTTGTTCGGCATATTGCTGCGTTACGGCTGGCTGCTGTTGCGCCACAATATGCTGGGTTCGCATATCGCGCGCCGTCTGGCTTCTATGTTTGCGCTGGTGGCGGTGCTGCCCGGCCTGTTTTTGTTCGGCGTGTCGTCCCGGTTTATTTCCTACAGTATCAATTCGTGGTTCGGCAACGATACCGCCCAGGCTTTGGACAGCAGTTTGAATTTGAGCAAGGCCGCTTTGGATATGGCTTTGGACAACAGTATCCGCCGCGCCACCGGCCTGCAGGTCGAAATCATCAGTGCTTCCGGCCTGAACCGCCCCGCCGACGAGGTGGTGGCCGCCAGCCCCCTGCGCGCCGAATTCAGCCAGCTCGGCATTTATGATTTGTCCGGCAACAGGGCGAATATTTTATACGACCCGCAAAGGCTGCCCATGCCGCAATTGGAGGCGCAAACGCGCGAGTTGCTGTCGAAATCGGGTTCGGCCCGTTTCGCGGTGGCGGTAAACGGCAGGCTCTATGCTCAGGGCTGGCTGATGCTTTTGCAGGACAAGGTGTTGTTCTTCCAGCAGCCCATCCCCGAAAATGTGGCGCGCGATGCCGAGCTTATCGAGGCGGCGCGCGGCAAATACGCCGAGCTGACTTATGCCAAACAGGGGCTGCAGACTTTTTTCCTGATGGCCTTGCTGGTTGCCGCGTTTTTGTCCGTCATGCTGGCCTTGGTTATCGCGCTGTATTTCGCCCTGCGCTTCATCCAGCCGGTGCTGTCCCTGGCCGAGGGGGCAAAGGCGGTGGCCCAGGGCGATTTCGACCGCCGCCAGCCGGTGCTGCGTAACGACGAACTCGGACAGCTGACCCGCCTGTTCAACCACATGACCGAACGCCTGGCCGCCGCCCGCGATGCGGACGAAACCAACCGCCAGCGGCAGGAGGCCGCCAGGCATTATCTGGAAACGGTTTTGGAAAGCCTGACGGCGGGGGTGGTTACTTTGGACGAGGCCGGCCGTCTGAAAACCTACAACCGCAGCGCGGAATTGATTTTGGCCCTGCCTTTGGCCGGGTTGGCGGGCAGCAGCTGGCATACCTGGTATCGGCAGGCCGCCCGGCAGGCGCAGCTGGCCGAACTTTTCCAGGCCATCATCCAAACCCGCGACAGCGGCCGCCCGGTACAGGTCATGTACAGCGGGGCGGACGAAATCAGGATATTGCTGGGCAAGGCCATCCCCCTGTCCGAGGACAACGGGAACGGCACGGTGCTGGTATTTGACGACGTTACCCTGCTGGTGCGGGCACAGAAGGAGGCGGCCTGGGGCGAAGTGGCCAAGCGTTTGGCGCACGAAATCCGCAACCCGCTGACCCCCATCCAGCTTTCGGCCGAACGCCTGGCGTGGAAGCTGCAGGACAAATTGGACGAGCAGGATGCCAAAATCCTGACCCGTTCCACCGATACCATCATCAAGCAGGTGGCCGCCATGAAGGAAATGGTCGATGCCTTCCGCAATTATGCCCGTTCTTCGTCCTTCAAGATGGAAAGGCAGGATTTGAACCGGATTATCGAAGAGGTTTTGGTTCTGTATGAGGCGGGCGCGTGTACATTTTCGGCCGATTTGAGTAAGATACCCGCCATAGTGGCCGCCGATGCCGGCGCGATGCGGCAGGTTTTGCACAATATCTTCAAAAACGCCGCAGAGGCCGCGGAGGCCGGCGAAAAGCCCTCGGTGCAGATAAGCAGCACCGTTGCGGACGGCAAAATCACCCTGACCGTGGCCAACAACGGCAAAAGTTTCAGCAAGGAGATGCTGCTGAACGCTTTCGAACCTTATATAACCGACAAGCCTGCAGGTACGGGCCTGGGGCTGCCGGTGGTCAAAAAAATTATTGAAGAACACGGCGGCAGCATAAGTTTGGCCAACCTGCCCTCGGGCGGCGCGGCCGTTACAATCACATTATCCGCATTGGTAGAAGACTAAGCATGACAAGTAACGATATTTTAATTGTGGACGACGAGGTCGGCATCCGTTCCCTGCTATCGGATATCCTGCAAGAGGAAGGTTATACGGTTACTTTGGCCGAAAACGCCGAGGAGGCGCGACTGCTGCGTAACCGTATGCGCCCCATGATGGTGCTGCTCGATATTTGGATGCCCGACTGCGACGGCATCACTTTGCTGAAAGAGTGGGCGCAAAACGGGCAGCTGACCATGCCGGTGGTGATGATGAGCGGCCATGCCAGCCTGGATACCGCCGTGGAAGCCACCAAAATCGGCGCGATTGATTTTTTGGAAAAGCCCATTTCCCTCAAAACCCTGCTGGCGGCAGTGGAAAGGGCTTTGAAATATAGTGAGATACAGTCCGCATCCGGCCTGTCGCTGGACAAATTGGGCAACAGCGGCGCGATTCAGGAACTCAACCGCAAAATAGATGCGGCGGTGAGGCAGCACGGGTCGGTGTTGTTGAGCGGGGAGGCGGGGTCGCCCTTCGAAGTGGTCGCCCGATATTTCCACAAGGCCAATACGCCCTGGGTAGAACCCGATAAGACGGAACATATAGTCGATATGCCGGCCGATTTGCTGCGGCGGGCGGCCGGGGGGGTTTTGTATATGGGCGACATCGCCCAATACAGCAAAAATATCCAACAGGGGATTGCGTCCCTGCTGGGAATGGCCGAACGGCAGAACGTCCGCGTCATCTGCGCCTGCAGCCAGCCCTTGGACGAATTGGTGAACAACCCCAACCACGACGAGGAACTGCTTTCCCTGCTGTCCGGGCTGAACATATCCATCCCGCCCTTGCGCAGCCAGCCGGAGGATATGGCCTTCCTGGTCAATAAGATGGCCGCCGAATTGTCGGAAACCCAAAAAATCCCCATCGTCCGCTTTTCTCCCGCCGCCATGAATATATTGCGCCAATATGACTGGCCGGGCAATTTCGAGCAGTTGCGCGGCATAGTCAAAAGCCTGGCTTTGGCCTGCGAGGGAAACGAGGTGGACGAGTCGGCCGCCGCCGCCATCTTGGGGCAGTTTGGCGCAACGCCCGCCGCCGACAATATGGGCGGCTTCAATTTCAATATGCCGTTGCGCGAACTCAGGGAAGAGTTGGAACGGCGTTATTTCGAATACCATATCGCCCAGGAAGGGCAGAATATGAGCCGGGTGGCGCAAAAGGTGGGCTTGGAACGCACGCACCTGTACCGCAAGCTGAAACAGTTGGGCATTCAGTTTTCCCGCCGCCAGAACAAAAGCGAAGATGCGGAAGAATAGGCGTTTTGCCGCCTTGCGGCAAAACCTGCCGGAAAAAGGCTCAAAGGCCGTCTGAAAAGCGTTTCAGGCGGCCTTTGATTGTTTGAATCGTTTATTTTACGGATAAAAATTTAAATTTGATAAAAACCGCCCGTGGTTGGCATTTTATTGCGTCTGCTGGTAAAAAACGCCTCTTTTAAGAAACAGGGCGCAAACCGTCCCAATGAAAATCGTTTTATCCTTCCTTTCCCGAGCCGTATCGGGGGCAGGGCGGGGGCGGGGCGGGACAAAACCATGTTTTATCTGATACTTTGTTGATATTTGTTAGTAAACAGTTAAATTGCGGCCAGGGGCGGCGAAAAAAATAAGCCCGGCACGGCGCGGCCCGGTTTCGAATAAGCGCGCGGCGATTTGGGTTAGTAATAATTATTATCAATTAATAATTGAAATTATTGAACTTTTTTCTGTTTTTTTGCCCCGTCCAACTTTTATTAGCACCGCGCTTTGGCTAAAATACGCAAGATTCAATCAAAGGCGGCACACAGGGCCGCCCTTATGCACGGCACAATGTTTTCAAACAAAACAAACAGGCAGGTCGTTTAAACCATGTTGGCAAATTATTTCCCCGTATTGATATTCCTGATAGTCGGCCTGATAGCCGGCATCGTGTTCATCCTGCTGGGCACCGTATTGGGGCCCAAGCGGCACTATGCCGAAAAAGACACCCCTTTCGAATGCGGCTTTGAGGCTTTTGAAAACGCGCGCATGAAATTCGACGTGCGCTACTACCTGGTTGCCATATTGTTTATCCTGTTTGACTTGGAAGTGGCCTTCGTCATCCCGTGGGCGGTGGTATACAAAGACCTGCTGGCGGAAGTCGGCCAGTTCGCCCTGTGGCCCATGATGGTGTTCGGCGTCATATTGACCGTGGGTTTTGTTTACGAGTGGAAAAAAGGTGCGTTGGAATGGGAATAGAAGGCGTTTTAAACAAAGGCTTTATCACCGCCAGCGCGGACACGGTGCTCAACTACGTGCGTACCGGTTCGCTCTGGCCGGTAACATTCGGCTTGGCCTGCTGCGCGGTGGAAATGATGCACGCGGGCATGGCCAGGTACGACCTTGACCGTTTCGGCATCATCTTCCGCCCCTCGCCGCGCCAGGCCGACCTGATGATAGTGGCGGGCACGCTGACCAACAAAATGGCGCCCGCCCTGCGCCGCGTATACGACCAAATGGCCGAGCCGCGCTGGGTATTGTCCATGGGTTCGTGCGCCAACGGCGGCGGCTACTACCACTATTCCTATTCCGTGGTGCGCGGCTGCGACCGCGTCGTGCCTGTGGATGTCTACGTACCCGGCTGCCCGCCCACCGCCGAGGCACTGCTTTACGGCCTGATACAGCTGCAGGGCAAAATCAAACGCACCTACACCATAGCCCGCAACTAGGAGGACACCATGCATGTAGACGATTTGCAGCCTGCCGTTTCAAACGCGCTTGGTGATTTGGCCGACAAAGTGATTTCGGCCTATGGCGAAATCACCGTGGAATGCCGGGCGGAGAACTACCTTAACATCATGACCGTGCTGCGCGACCGTGAGGATTTGCATTTCGAGCTGCTGGTCGATTTGTGCGGCGTGGATTACAGCACCTACAAAAACGAACCCTGGGAAGGCAAACGCTTCGCCGTGGTCAGCCAACTGCTGTCGGTAAAGAACAACCAGCGCGTGCGCGTGCGCGTATGGGCGCAAGACGATGGCTTCCCCATTGTCCCGTCCGTCGTCCACATCTACAACAGCGCGGACTGGTACGAACGCGAGGCCTTCGACATGTACGGCATCATATTCGAAAACCATCCCGACCTGCGCCGCATCCTGACCGATTACGGCTTTGTCGGCCATCCCTTCCGCAAAGACTTCCCCGTTTCGGGCTATGTGGAAATGCGTTATGACGAAAACGAAAAACGCGTGATTTACCAACCTGTTACCATAGAGCCGCGAGAAATTACCCCGCGCGTTGTCCGTGAGGAGCATTACGGTGGCCACTAAACTCAGAAATTACACCATCAACTTCGGCCCGCAGCATCCGGCCGCGCACGGCGTGTTGCGCATGATTTTGGAGCTGGAGGGCGAAACCATAGTGCGCGCCGACCCGCACATAGGCCTGCTGCACCGGGGTACGGAAAAACTGGCCGAAAGCCGCACCTACCTGCAAAACCTGCCCTATATGGACAGGCTGGACTATGTGTCCATGATGGTGAACGAACAGGCCTACTGCCTGGCGGTGGAAAAACTGCTGGGCATAGACATCCCCATACGCGCCAAATACATACGCACCATGTTTGCGGAAGTTACCCGCATCCTCAACCATTTGATGGGCGTGGGTTCGCACGCGCTGGACATAGGCGCGATGACGGCCATCCTCTACGCCTTCCGCGACCGCGAAGAACTCATGGACCTGTATGAAGCGGTTTCCGGCGCGCGTATGCATGCCGCCTATTACCGCCCCGGGGGTGTTTACCGCGACCTGCCCGACTTCATGCCCAAATATGAAAAAAGCAAATTCCGCAACGCCAAAGTATTGAAGGAATTGAATCAGGCGCGCGAAGGCACGATGCTGGACTTTATAGACGCGTTTTGCCAACGCTTCCCCGGCCGGATAGACACGCTGGAAACCCTGCTGACCGACAACCGCATCTGGAAACAGCGCACGGTCGGCATAGGCGTGGTTTCGCCCGAACGCGCCATGCAGAAGGGCTTTACCGGCGTGATGCTGCGCGGCTCGGGGGTGGAGTGGGATGTGCGTAAGAAACAGCCCTACGAAGTTTATGACAAAATGGATTTCGATATCCCCGTGGGCGTGAACGGCGACTGTTACGACCGCTATCTGTGCCGCATCAACGAAATGCGCCAGTCTGTCCGCATCATCAAGCAGTGCGTGGATTGGCTGAGGGTTCATCCCGGCCCGGTCATGGTCGAAAACCACAAGGTCGCGCCGCCGAAACGCACCGAAATGAAGTTCGGCATGGAGGACTTGATTCACCATTTCAAATTGTTTACCGAAGGCATGCATGTACCCGAGGGCGAAACCTATACCGCAGTCGAACACCCCAAGGGGGAATTCGGCGTGTATATCATTTCAGACGGGGCAAACAAACCCTACCGCCTGAAAATCCGCGCCCCCGGTTTTGCCCACCTGCAAGGCATGGACGAAATGGCCAAAGGCCATATGCTGGCCGACGTGGTGGCCATTATCGGCACGCAGGACATTGTTTTCGGGGAGGTAGACCGCTGATGTTATCCGCAGAATCTTTAAAGCAAATCGATACCGAACTGGCCAAATATCCGGCCGACCGCCGCCGTTCGGCCATTATGGGCGCGTTGCGCATCGCCCAAACGGAGTTGGGCTGGCTGTCGCCGGAAACCATAGCCTTCGTTGCCGACTATATAGGCATACCCCCCGCCGCCGCCTACGAAGTGGCCACTTTCTACAATATGTATGATTTGAAGCCGGTCGGAAAATACAAACTCACCGTCTGCACCAACCTGCCCTGCGCCCTGCGCGGGGGGGTGGACGCGGCCGAATATTTGAAGGAAAAACTCGGCATAGGCTTTGGCGAAACCACGCCCGACGGCAAGTTCACGCTGGTGGAGGGCGAGTGCATGGGCGCGTGCGGCGATGCCCCCGTGATGCTGCTGAACAACCACAAAATGTGCAGCTTTATGACCGAAGAAGCGATAGAAGCGAAGTTGGCGGAGTTGAATTAACGTTTCAGGCCGTCTGAAAACACAACAAATTAGGCAAAACAAATGGCTATTTACCAATCAGGCGTAATTTTCGATGGCGTGGATACTGCCTCTTCCGACTGCTGGAAACTGGATGCGTATGTCAAACGCGGCGGCTATCAGGCTTTGCGCCGAATTTTGCAGGAAAAAATCCCGCAAGACGACGTAATTGCCGAAATAAAGGCATCCGGCCTGCGCGGGCGGGGCGGGGCGGGTTTCCCCACCGGCCTGAAATGGAGCTTCATGCCCCGTTCCTTACCGGGCGAAAAATACGTCGTCTGCAATACCGACGAAGGCGAGCCGGGTACTTTCAAAGACCGCGACATCATCAGCTTCAACCCCCACGCCCTGATAGAGGGCATGATAATCGGCGGCTATGCGATGGGCGCGGTGGCCGGTTACAACTACATTCACGGCGAAATTTTCGAAGGCTTCCTCCGTTTCGAACACGCCCTGGAAGAAGCCAGGCGGGCGGGTTATCTGGGCAGGGACATCTTGGGCAGCGGCTTCGATTTCGACCTGTTCGCGCACCACGGTTACGGCGCGTATATCTGCGGCGAGGAAACCGCCCTGTTGGAATCTCTGGAAGGCAAAAAAGGCCAGCCCCGCTTCAAACCCCCTTTCCCGGCATCCTTCGGCCTGTTTGGCAAACCGACCACCATCAACAACACCGAAACCTTCGCCTCCGTACCCTTCATCATGCGCGACAGCGGCCAGGCCTTTGCCGACAAAGGGATTCCCAACGCAGGCGGGACAAAATTATTTTCCGTGTCCGGCCATGTGGAAAAGCCGGGCAACTACGAAATCCCCTTGGGTACGCCCTTTGCCAAACTGCTGGAAATGGCCGGCGGGATGCGCGGCGGCAAAAAAATGAAGGCCGTCATCCCCGGCGGCTCGTCCGCCCCCGTGCTGCCCGGCGAGGTAATGATGGAACTGACCATGGACTACGATGCCATAGCCAAAGCCGGCTCCATGCTGGGTTCGGGCGCGGTTATCGTGATGGACGAAGATGTATGTATGGTTAAAGCACTGGAACGCCTAAGCTATTTTTATTACGAAGAATCCTGCGGGCAATGCACGCCCTGCCGCGAGGGAACGGGCTGGCTGTACCGCATCGTCCACCGCATCGCCACCGGGCAGGGGCGCATGGAGGATTTGGAACTGCTGGATTCAATAGGCAACAACATGTGCGGCCGCACCATATGCGCGCTGGCCGATGCGGCGGTATACCCCGTGCGCAGCTTTACCAAACACTTCCGCCATGAGTTTGTCCACTATATCGAACACGGCAAACCGATAAAAGAACACAAGTGGTGCTAGCCGCGCTGCCGCCTGAAAATCTCGGGATGGCATAAATCATCCTGCCGCATCACGGAGAAGGCTGATGACAAAACCAATTGCATGGATTTCATTCACCGTATTGGCCGCCTTGAATACACAACAAGCGTTTGCCGCGAATAATGACAACGCCGAAAAAATCGCAGTGGTTCAAGGGTTTTTGGACTGCAACGCCCAAGGCGAATGTATTGACGACAAAACGGCCGAAAAGGCAGCCAAACGCTTCCTCAGCAAGGCCGCCATCGCCGTGCTGAATCAAGAGAAAAAGCGTTTTCGGGCAGATGACGAAGCATGCGCCGCAGCGATTCCCAGATGTTACAGCGGCCTTTGGTCCGAGCCCGGCAACGGCGGCTTTTTATGGAACAAGCCCAAATTCACAGTGCGGGGCGACACGGTGTCCGCCGATTTCGGCAAAACGGACGGCGTGGCCCGTTTCAAACTGGTTAGGGAAAACGGGCGGTACAAAATAGACAATTCCATTCACACTTCCCCCGCTTTCCGGGCGAAGTGGTGGCGGTAGCGGTATGCGGCATTGGGGCATCCCACATTAAACAAAGGTCTGATTTTACAGCCGCCGCAAAATCGCAATCCCGGGACGGATTGCACGATCCGCCACAATGTTTAAACCATAAATTCATATGAATCAAATAGCTAGGAAGAGCTATGTTACAAATCAGCATAGACGGTAAGGAAGTATCGGTAGAGCAGGGTGCGACCGTGATTGAGGCGGCGCAGAAGCTAGGCACCTACATCCCCCACTTCTGTTACCACAAAAAACTCTCCATAGCCGCCAATTGCCGCATGTGCCTGGTGGAAGTGGAAAAATCCCCCAAACCCCTGCCGGCCTGCGCCACGCCGGTAACGGACGGCATGGTGGTTCACACCCATTCGGCCAAGGCGCGGCAGGCGCAAGAGGGCGTGATGGAATTTTTATTAATCAACCATCCGCTGGACTGTCCCGTTTGCGACAAGGGCGGCGAATGCCAGCTGCAGGATTTGGCGGTGGGCTACGGCAAATCCACCACCCGCTACACCGAGCCCAAACGCGCCGTGGTCGGAAAAGACATGGGCCCCTTGATTTCCGCCGCCGAAATGAGCCGCTGCATACACTGTACGCGCTGCGTACGCTTCACAGAAGAAATCGCCGGCATGCAGGAAATCGCCATGGCCAACCGGGGCGAACATTCCGAAATCATGCCCTTTATAGGCAAAGCGGTCGAAACCGAATTGTCGGGCAACGTCATAGATTTGTGCCCCGTGGGCGCACTGACCAGCAAACCCTTCCGTTTTGACTCGCGTTCTTGGGAATTGAGCCGCCGTAAAACCATTTCGGCGCATGATGCCCTGGGCAGCAACCTGATCGTCCAAACCAAAGAACATACGGTGCGCCGCGTGCTGCCCCTGGAAAACGAAGCCGTAAACGAATGCTGGATTTCCGACCGCGACCGTTTTTCCTATGAAGGGCTGTATCACGAAAGCCGTCTGAAAAACCCGAAAATCAAACAAGGCGGCCAGTGGATGGATGTCGATTGGCAAACCGCCTTGGAATATGCGGCCAACGGCATAGAGTGTATCGCCAAAGACGGCAACCAGGGGCAAATCGGCATTTGGGCCAACCCCATGAATACCGTGGAAGAACTCTATCTGGCAAAACGCCTGGCGGACGGTCTCGGCATCCGGGATATGGACAGCCGTTTGCAGCAGCTGGACTACCGCCTGGCGGAGGGACTGCAGGGCGCGCAGTGGCTGGGACAGGGCATAGAAGAATTGGCCGCAAACCAGGCCTTGCTGGTGGTCGGTGCCAACCTTAGGCAGGAACAGCCCCTATTGACCGCGCGCCTGCGCCGTGCGGCCAAGGGCGGAATGGCCCTGAGCGTGATTGCCTCCCGCAAAGAGCAACTTTTCATGCCCCTGGCGGCACAGCTCCAAATCCACCCCAACGGATGGGCGGATTTCCTGGCCGGTTTGGCCGAAGACGAACAGGCAGCCATAACGTCCGGTTTGAAAAACACAGGAAAATCAGCCATATTACTGGGTGCGGAAGTGCAAAACCACCCCGACTACGCCGCCATCTATGTGGCCGCGCAAAAACTGGCGGCGGCCACGGGCGCGGTTTTGGGCATCATCCCCCAAGCCGCCAACAGCGTCGGTGCGGACATCTTGGCCGTAAACGGCGGCCGCATCCAAGAAATGCTGGACCAACCCAAACAGGCCGTATTGCTGTTGAACGTAGAGCCCGAAATCGACATCGCCAACGGCGCGCGGGCGGTAGAGGCTCTGAAACAGGCAAAAAGCGTCATGGCATTTACCCCGTTCGTCAGCGACACCCTGTTGGAAGTTTGCGATGTCCTGCTGCCCATAACCCCGTTTACCGAAACTTCGGGCAGCTTCATCAACATGGAAGGCCGCCTGCAGTCCTTCCACGGCGTGGTAAAGGCCTACGGCGACTCCCGCCCCTTGTGGAAAGTATTGCGCGTATTGGGCAACCTGCTGGCTTTGGACGGTTTCGAATTCGACAGCAGCGAACAGGTACTGGCGGCGGCAATCAACAAAGAAACCCTGCAGTTCAAATTGAACAACCGCAACATCTGGCGCGGTACGGCCACGCGCAACGTGCGCCAACTGGTGCGCGTAGGCGGCACGGGCATCTATCACAGCGATGCCATAGTCCGCCGCTCCGCCCCCTTGCAGGCGACTTCCCATGCGGCCCTTCCTGCGGCGCGCGTCCACCCCGACACCCTGCTTGAACTCGGCCTGCAAAATACAGAAACCGCGCTTGCCCGCAATGGCAAAGCGCAAGTAAGGGTGAAACTGGTTGCCGATGCCGGGCTGCCGCAGAACGTGGTGTTCTTGCCGCTTCATACCGACAACGCCCGACTGGGTGCGATGATGGACACGATAGAATTGACAGGAGCGTAATCATGCAGGCGTTTTTGGAAAATTGGTTTGCAGTTACGCTGGGAATGGGCGAAATCGGCAACAGCATAGGCTTCTTCGTGGCCGTTATCGTTAAAATCGTCATTATCCTCGTTCCCCTGATTTTGACGGTTGCCTACCTGACCTATTTCGAGCGTAAGGTAATAGGCTTTATGCAGCTTCGCGTAGGCCCCAACGTTACCGGCCCGTGGGGGCTGATTCAGCCCTTTGCCGATGTGCTGAAATTATTGTTCAAAGAAGTTACCCGTCCGGCATTATCAAACAAGGCATTGTTTTATATAGGCCCCATGTTGTCGCTGGCTCCCTCGTTTGCCGCATGGGCGGTCATCCCCTTTTCGGAAGAATGGCTGCTTACCCATGTGGATGCGGCCCTGCTGTATATCCTGATGATTACCTCGCTGTCGGTATACGGCGTGATTATCGCGGGCTGGGCATCCAACTCCAAATATTCTTTTTTGGGCGCGATGCGGTCCTCCGCGCAAACCATCTCTTACGAAATCGCCATGGGTGCGGCCTTGGTTTGCGTGATTATGGTATCGGGCAGCCTGAACTTTAACGACATCGTGGCGGCGCAGTCCCGGGGGATTTTTGGAGGGTCGGCCCTATCCTGGAACTGGCTGAGCCTGTTTCCCGTGTTTGTCGTGTATTTGATTTCGGCCGTGGCCGAAACCAACCGCGCGCCGTTTGACGTGGCCGAGGGCGAATCCGAAATCGTGGCCGGCTTCCATGTCGAATATTCCGGTTTTGCCTTCGCATTGTTCTTCCTGGCCGAATACATCTTCATGATTTTGGTGGCCGCACTGACTTCGCTGATGTTTTTCGGCGGCTGGCTCTCGCCCTTCCCGCAAAGCTGGGGGGCAATCGGCACGCCCGGCGCGTTTTGGATGTTCGGCAAAATGGCCTTCGTACTGTACGGCTATTTATGGATACGCGCCACCTTCCCCCGTTACCGTTACGACCAGATTATGCGTTTGGGCTGGAAGGTGCTGATTCCCATAGGCTTTGCCGCCATTGCGTTCTACGGCTTGTGGATGGCTTCGCCTTTGAGCTTGTGGAAATAGGGTGATTCCCGATATCTGGGCAGTACCGCCTGAATATTTCCGCTTAGAGAAACAACAAACCGCGCCAAAAGGGCAGGGTGTATTTATGGCTAATTTAGTAAAGACGTTTTTATTGGGTGAATTGGTAAAGGGCATGGGCGTTACGCTCAAAAACTTTTTCGCCCGTAAAGACACGATTTATTTCCCCGAAGAAAAAACACCGCAGTCGGTACGCTTTCGCGGACTGCACGCGCAACGGCGCTATCCCAACGGCGAAGAACGCTGCATCGCCTGCAAACTGTGCGAAGCCGTCTGTCCGGCCATGGCCATCAACATCGAATCCGAACAGCGCGAAGACGGCACGCGCCGCACCACGCGTTACGACATCGATTTGACCAAATGTATTTTTTGCGGATTTTGCGAGGAAGCCTGTCCGACCGATGCGATAGTGGAAACGCACATTTTGGAATACCACGGCGAAAAACGCGGCGATTTGCACTATACCAAACCCATGCTGCTGGCCATTGGCGACCGTTACGAGGAGGAAATCGCCAAACGCAAAGCAGCCGACGCACCCTACCGTTAAGGAGCAGAACCATGATTTTTACAACGATTCTGTTCTATATCCTGGCGGCCGTCATCCTGTTGGGCGCGGTTAAGACCGTTACGGTTAAAAACCCGGTACATGCCGCCCTGTATCTGGTGCTGACCTTTTGCATGAGCGCCATGATGTGGATGTTGATGCAGGCGGAGTTTTTGGGGCTGACCCTGGTTGTGGTTTATGTCGGCGCGGTAATGGTTTTGTTCTTGTTCGTGGTCATGATGCTGAACATAGACATAGAGGAAATGCGGGCCGGTTTTTGGCGCAATGCGCCGGTGGCTTTCGTTGTCGGCATCTTAATGGCCCTGATGCTGATTATGGTTTTGGCCGCCCCCGACACCAACCTGGCCGCTTTCGGCCCTATGAAGGACGTGCCTGCCGATTACAGCAATGTGCGCGATTTGGGCAAACAGATTTACACCGTTTACCTGCTGCCTTTCGAACTGGCGGCGGTGCTGCTGGTGTTGGGCATGGTGGCCGCGATTGCCTTGGTGCACCGCAAAACATTCAAACCGAAATATATAGATCCGGCAGACCAGGTCAAAGTCAATCCCGCCCAAGGCCGGCTGCGTATGGTGAAAATGGATGCGGTGGTGCAGACACCGTCTGAAAAGGCAGGCGGGGAGGCATCTTCGGATTCGGACGGCGCACAGGAGGATAAAGCATGAATATTACCATCACCCACTATCTGGTGCTTTCCGCCCTGCTGTTCGGCATCAGTGCGATGGGTATCTTTATGAACCGCAAAAACGTATTGATTTTATTGATGTCTATAGAACTGATGCTGTTGGCGGTCAATTTCAACTTTATCGCCTTTTCACAATATTTGGGCGATAAGGCGGGGCAGATTTTCGTATTTTTCGTATTGACCGTGGCCGCCGCCGAATCGGCTATCGGTTTGGCCATCATGGTATTGGTTTACCGCAACCGCCAAACCATCAATGTGGCCGATTTGAACAGTCTGAAGGGGTAGGGGTTTGGAATGAGCGATATGGTACTGTATCTGATAATAGCCTTGACCCCGTTGGCGGGTTGTCTGGCGGCCGGACTTTACGGCAGCAAAATCGGCAGGAGGGGCGCGCATGCCGCCACCATTTCCGGCGTGGCCGTATCGGCCTTGCTGTCGGCTTATGTGTTGTGGGGCTTTGTCCAAGGCAGCCGTGCCAGGTTTGATGAAAATATCTATACCTGGCTGAGCATGAACGGCATGGATTTTTCGGTCGGCTTTTTGGTGGACAGCCTGACGGCCATGATGATGGTCGTGGTAACTTCAGTTTCCCTGATGGTGCATATTTACACCATAGGCTATATGAAGGATGAGGAAGTCGGCTATCAGCGTTTTTTCAGCTATATCTCGCTGTTTACCTTTTCCATGCTGATGCTCATCATGAGCAACAACTTTATCCAGCTGTTTTTCGGTTGGGAAGCGGTAGGCTTGGTATCCTATCTGCTGATTGGGTTCTATTTCAAACGGCCCTCGGCCACTTTTGCCAATCTGAAGGCGTTTTTGGTAAACCGCGTGGGCGATTTCGGCTTTGTTTTGGGAATCGGCCTGGTGCTGGCTTATTTCGGCGGCAGCCTGCGTTATGCGGACGTTTTCGCCTATCTGCCCAATGTCGTGGGGACGGAGATTTTCGGCGTGGATTTGATTACCCTGACCTGCCTCCTGCTCTTTGTGGGCGCGATGGGTAAATCCGCGCAATTCCCGCTGCATGTGTGGCTGCCCGACTCCATGGAAGGCCCTACGCCCATTTCCGCCCTGATTCACGCCGCAACTATGGTAACGGCGGGGCTGTTTATGGTTTCCAGGATGTCCCCCATCTACGAGCTGTCCGACACCGCCTTGTCCTTTATTATGATAACCGGGGCGATAACTGCGTTGTTCATGGGCTTTTTGGGCATGATTCAGAACGACATCAAACGGGTTGTGGCCTATTCGACCTTGTCCCAATTGGGCTATATGACGGTTGCACTGGGTGTTTCGGCCTATCCGGTATCCATGTTCCACGTTATGACCCATGCTTTTTTCAAAGCCCTGCTGTTTTTGGCTGCGGGCAGCGTGATTGTCGGAATGCACCATGAGCAGGATATGCGCAGGATGGGCGGGTTATGGAAACATATGCCTATAACTTGGCTGACCATGCTGATTGGCAATTTCGCCTTAATCGGCGTACCGTTTTTCTCGGGTTTTTATTCCAAGGATTCCATTATCGAGGCGGCGCGCGCCAGCAGCCTTACCGGCAGCGGCTTTGCCTATTTCGCTGTTTTGGCCAGTGTGGCGGTTACGGCTTTTTATTCCTTCCGCCAATACTTTATCGTCTTTCACGGCAAGGAACGCTGGAGGGAGGCGGCGCATCATGATGACGGACACCACGAGGAGGGGCATCACGGTTTGTCGCCCGATGACAAGCCGCATGAAAGCCCTTGGGTAATCACCCTGCCTTTGGTGTTGCTGGCCGTGCCGTCTGCCCTTATCGGTTATTTCACCATAGAACCCCTGTTGTATGGCGGCTTCTTTAAAGACGTTATTTTCATCAACCACGATGTCCATCCCGTAATGGGCATCATGAAGGAAGAATTTCATGGTGCGGCGGCCATGGCGGCACACAGCCTGCATTCACCGGTATTGTATTTGGCTGTAGGCGGTGTTGTGGCGGCCTGGGTGCTGTATATCGCCGCCCCGGGGCTGCCGGCGAAAATTGCGGCCAAATTCGGCGGGGTCTACCGTTTGCTGGAGAATAAATACTATTTGGATACGGTTTATTTCAATGTGTTTGCCAAGGGCAGCCGCAAATTGGGAACTTTCTTCTGGAAGGTGATAGATGTCGCCATTATTGACAACGGGCTGGTGAACGGCGCGGCCGGTTTGGTCGGCGCTATTGCGGGACGGATACGCAGGATACAGACCGGCTTCATCTATACTTATGCCGCCTTTATGGTATCCGGGGTGTTGGTGCTGCTGCTCATTTTTTTCTGGGGCTTGTTTGTCAAGTAGGAAATTCAATTTATAAAACAGGTTATGAATATGTCTGACAACTTACTCAGTTTGGCAATATGGGTGCCGATTGCGGCCGGTATCGCGGTGTTGGCCACCGGCCCCGACCGGCGTGCGGGACTGGCCCGCGCCCTGGCCCTGGCCGGCGCATTGGCCGGGTTCTTGGTAACTTTGCCTTTGTTTTTTTCGTTCGACCGTTTGAGCGGCGGCTATCAGTTTCTTGAATTTCACGAGTGGATTCCCGCGCTGAATATCAATTATTCCTTAGGGGTGGATGGTATTTCGGTGTTGTTCGTCATCCTGAATGCCTTTATCACGCTAATGGTGGTGTTGGCCGGTTGGGAGGTGATTAAGAAGCGGACCGCGCAGTATATGGCCGCGTTCCTGATTATGTCCGGCCTGATTAACGGTGCTTTTGCCGCCCGGGACGCGATTTTGTTTTATGCCTTTTTTGAAGGTATGTTGATTCCCCTCTACCTGATTATCGGTATTTGGGGCGGCCCGCGCCGGATGTATGCCTCCGTTAAGTTGTTCCTGTATACGCTGATGGGGTCGCTGCTGATGTTGGTGGCGCTGGTTTATCTTTCGTATCAGGCGGGCAACAGTTTTGACATTGTCGATTTGCAAAACATCAAACAGATTCCTTTGGGTATCCAGCAGTTGCTGTTTGCCGCCTTTTTCCTGTCTTTTGCGGTGAAAGTGCCGATGTGGCCCCTGCATACCTGGCTGCCTGACGCGCACGTGGAAGCGCCGACCGGGGGTTCTATGGTGTTGGCGGCCGTTACGCTGAAGGTGGGTGCTTATGGCTTCCTGCGCTTCATCCTGCCCATCCTGCCCGATGCCTCCCGCTATTTTGCGCCGCTGGTTATTGCGTTGAGCCTGATTGCGGTGATTTATATCGGCCTGGTTGCGCTGGTGCAGACCGATATGAAGAAATTAGTGGCTTATTCCTCTATCAGCCATATGGGTTTTGTTACCCTGGGTATGTTTTTGTTTACGGGGGAACAGGCCAACCAGTTGCAGCCCTGGGCTTTTAAGGGTGCGATTATGCAGATGATTTCGCATGGCTTTGTGTCGGCGGCCATGTTTATGTGCATAGGTGTGATGTATGACCGCCTGCACAGCCGCAATATCGCCGATTACGGCGGGGTGGTGAACGTTATGCCGAAGTTTGCCGCCTTTATGATGTTGTTTGCCATGGCCAATGCGGGTTTGCCCGCCACTTCGGGGTTTGTCGGCGAGTTTATGGTGATTGTCGGCACGGTGGATTACAACTTGTTTGTCGCGGCTTTGGCGGCCCTGACGCTGATTTTGGGCGCGGCTTATACTTTGTGGATGTACGGCCGTGTGATTTTCGGTGCGGTGGGTAACGCGCATGTGGCGGAAATGAAGGATATTAACGCGCGGGAATTTGCGGTTTTGGCTGTCTTGGCTTTTGCCGTGCTGGGTATGGGTTTGTGGCCTGAACCTTTGATTCAGGTGGTGCATCAGGCGGCCAATGATTTGATCGGCCAGGTGGCGCAGAGCAAGCTTTAAGGATTTGGGAAATACCGCCTGATGTAGTATGTGCAAACCGGGTTCTGCCCTCCCTTGACGGGAAAGGTTTGATGACTGAGGAATACTGATGAACTGGAATGATTTAACCCTACTGCCGGCTATGCCCGAGATATTGCTGTTGTCGGCTTTGGGCGTGATTTTGGTGCTGGACCTGTGGCTGAAGGACTGTCAGCGCCATATTACCCATTATCTGAGCCTTGGGGCTTTGGTGCTGGCCGCGGCGGCACAGTGGCTGGTCTGGACACCTTCCTCGGTCAGTGCGTTCGGCGGTATGTATATCGCCGACGGTTTGTCGCAGTTGGCCAAGGTGTCTATGTATGCGGCTTTGTTTGCGGTGTTTGTTTATGCCAGGCCTTATAACCGCGTGCGGAATATGTTTAACGGCGAGTTTTATATTTTGTCGCTTTTCGGCCTGGCCGGTATGGGCATTATGGTCAGCGCGGGACATTTTTTGGTCGCCTATATCGGGCTGGAGCTGTTGTCTTTGTCGCTGTATGCGATGATTGCGCTCAGGCGGGATGCCGCCCGCTCTGCCGAGGCCGCGCTGAAGTATTTTGTGTTGGGCGCGCTGGCTTCGGGTTTGCTGCTGTATGGTATTTCTATGATTTACGGCGCGACCGGCTCTTTGGAGTTTGCCACGGTTTTGGCCGACAGTCATAACGGGGCGGTCAATCCCTGGCTGTTGAAGTTGGGCGTGGTGTTTGTGGTGGTGGCGGTGGCCTTTAAGTTGGGCGCTGTGCCTTTCCATATGTGGGTGCCCGATGTGTATGAGGGCGCGCCGACTTCGGTGGCGGCGGTGGTGGGTACTGCGCCCAAGGTGGCGGCGGCGGTGTTCGCTTTCCGTATTTTGGTTACTGCTTTGAATACGGAACACACGGATTGGACGCAGATGCTGGCTATTTTGGCCGTGGCCTCGCTGTTGGTGGGCAATCTGGCCGCGATTATGCAGACGAATATTAAGAGGATGCTGGCTTATTCCACGGTGTCGCACATGGGTTTTGTGCTGCTGGCGTTTTTGGGCGGCAGTATTAATTTTTCCGCCGGGGTTTATTATGCGCTGACTTATATTATTATGGCGTTGGTGGCCTTTGGTGTGTTGATGCTGTTGTCGGACGAGTCTTTCGAGTGTGAGGATATTGCCGATTTGGCCGGTTTGAACCAGCGTAATGCCTGGTATGCGTTTTTGATGCTGCTGGCTATGTTTTCTATGGCCGGTATCCCGCCGCTGATGGGGTTTTATGCCAAGCTGCAGGTGATTAATGTGTTGGTTGGGGCCGGCTTTGTGGCTTTGCCGGTCTTTGCGGTGGTGATGTCGCTGATTGGTGCGTTTTATTATCTGCGCGTTGTGCGTACGATTTATTTCGAACCGCCCGCAAGCGAACGGCCGGTGGCGGAACATGGCGCGGCCAAGTTTGTTTTGTCGGCCAATGCGCTGCTGCTGCTGCTGTGGGGGCTTATGCCCCAGGCGGTGATGGATTGGTGTGCCGCCGCTTTGAAGGCCGCCGCGATGTAGTTCGGCTCTGTGTGAAAGTAAATGGCCGCCCGGTTGTTGTTCGGGCGGCTTTTGCTTTGCGGCTTTATATGCCGCGCAATAGTTCGTTGATGCTGGTTTTGGCGCGGGTTTGCGCGTCTACTTTTTTGACGATGACGGCGCAGTACAGGCTGTGGCTGCCGTCTTTTGCGGGCAGGCTGCCGGATACGACTACGGAACCGGCAGGTACGCGGCCGTAGTGGGTTTCGCCGGTTTCGCGGTCGTAGATTTTGGTGGATTGGCCTATGTATACGCCCATGGAGATGACGCTGCCTTCTTCTACTATCACGCCTTCGACGATTTCGGAACGCGCGCCTATGAAGCAGTTGTCTTCTATGATGGTGGGGGCGGCCTGCAGGGGTTCGAGTACGCCGCCTATGCCTACGCCGCCGGAAAGGTGGACGTTTTTGCCGATTTGGGCGCATGAGCCTACCGTTGCCCAGGTATCGACCATTGCGCCTTCGTCTACATATGCGCCTATGTTTACGTAGGAGGGCATCAGGACGGTGTTTTTGCCTATGAAGCTGCCGCGACGCGCCACTGCGCCGGGTACGGCGCGGAATCCGGCCGCGCGGAATTCGTCTTCGGACCAGTCGGCGAATTTGGTCGGTACTTTGTCGTAGTATTGGTTTACGCCGTCGTTGTGGACTTCGTTGTCTTGGATGCGGAAGGAAAGGAGGACGGCTTTTTTCGCCCATTCGTTTACTTTCCATTCGCCCACGCCCAGGCGTTCGGCCACGCGCAGGTTGCCGGCATCGAGTCGGCGTATGGTTTCCAATACGGCTTCTTTGATTTCGGGGGTTACGGTGGCGGGGGTGATGGAGGCGCGGTTTTCAAAGGCGGTTTCTATGGTGTTTTGCAGGGACATGGTGTTTCCTTTCGGGGAGGTGGTTTTCTGTGCGAAAAGCCGTCTGAAAGCGTGGTTTTGATGCTTTCAGACGGTCTTTTTCATGGTGCGCTTACAGGCCGGACAGTGCGGCGGTGTCGTGTGCGATCATCAGTTCTTCGTTGGTCGGAACGACCAGGACGGCGGGCGTTTTGCCTTTGGGGCTGATGATGCCTTCTTTGCCGAAGCGTATGTCGGTATTGGCCTGCGGGTCGATTTCCAGACCCAGGAAACCCAGGTGGGCGACGGTGTTGGCGCGGACCAGGTCGGAGTTTTCGCCTATGCCGCCGGTGAACACCAGTGCGTCTATGCCGCCTGCGGCCACGGCCATGGCGGCAACGTATTTGGCCAGGCGGTAGGCCATGACGGCCATGGCGAGTTTCGCGCCTTCATGGCCGTCTGCGGCGGCTTCTTCCACTACGCGGCAGTCGTTGGACAATTCGGATATGCCCAACAGGCCGGATTTTTTGTTCAGCAGGTCGCTGATTTGTTCTACCGATAATCCGGCATTGGCGGCCAGGAAGGGGTAAATGCCGGCATCTATGTCGCCGCTGCGCGTTCCCATCACCAGGCCTTCCAGCGGGGTGAAGCCCATGCTGGTATCCTGCGATTGGCCGTTTTTTACGGCGGTGATGGACGCGCCGTTGCCCAGGTGGGCGATGACCAGGCGGCAGTCTTTCACGTCTTTGCCTATGATGCGGGCGGCCTCGGGGGCGACGAAGCGGAAGCTGGTGCCGTGGAAGCCGTAGCGGCGGAAGGCGTATTGGCGGTACAGGTCGCGCGGCACGGCGTAGGTGTAGGCGTGTTCGGGCAGGGTTTGGTGGAAGGCGGTGTCGAATACGGCGACATTGGGCAGGCCGGTGAAGATGTCTTGTGCGGCGCGTATGCCGGTCAGGTTGGCGGGGTTGTGCAGCGGGGCCAGCGGGATGCAGGCTTCGATTTCGTGGATAACCTCATCGTTTATCAGTACGGACGCGCTGTATTTTTCGCCGCCGTGTACGACGCGGTGGCCTATGGCCTTCACTTCGGCATCCAGGCCGTATTTTTTCAATTCGTCCAATAATGCGCCCACCGCGCCGGTGTGGTCGTGCCTGTCGTGCAGTTCCACGCGGTGTTTTTGGCCGTCTTTTTTGAAGGTGATGTAGGCATCGGGCGTGGTCAGTTTTTCGCCCAAACAGCTTAGCAGCACTTCGCCGCTGCCGTTGTCTATGACCGCGCCTTTGAGCGAGGAGCTGCCGCAGTTTAAAACTAAAATCAGATTTTTGGACATTGTGCTTTCCTTATGGTTGGAATGGCGCGCATTATACAGGGAATGCCGCCGAAAAAGGGCAGGCCGTCTGAAAAAGCGCGGGGTTCTTCAGACGGCCTGTATTTGGCGGGATTAATCAATAGTAAACACGGCTTCGGTTTTGTTCGGTATCGGCATCTTGGCCGTTTGCGCCTTCCGCCGCAGGGTTTGCGGCCTGTTCCCCGTCCCGGGTTGCGCCGTCCTCTGCGGTTTGCGCCCCAGCCTCATCATCCGGCCGTCCGGTTTCCGTTTCGGCTTCTCCTTCGGCTGCCTCCTCCCCGGCTTCCCCGGCAGGCCGGGCTTCATCTTCCTGTCCGGCCGCCTGTTGGCTCTCGGCATCGGTTTCGGCCGCTTCATCTTCATGGCGGTTGGAATCTTCAGACTGCGCCGGGGTTTCCACGGTGTCGGCGGTGTCGGCCGGGGCGGCTTCCTCTTCGGCCGCCTTGTCCGAGGTGAGGTAGCCGACCGTTACGGCCGTACCCTCGCGTTGCTGCAGCTGCTGCTGCAGGGCTTGGGCATCCATCAGGGCCTGCGCGCCCTCATTCAAACGGCTGATAACGCCTTGATAAGTGCGGTTGAGTTCGTCCACTGCTTCGGCGGTATCGGCAAAATGGCGGTCCACCTGCAGGCGGTAGGCTTCAAACTGCTGCAACAGGGCCTGATAGGCATCGTTCTGCTGCTTGATTTCGGCCTGGTGGCGGCTGCCGGTTTCGGCCGGCTGGTCGGTTTTCGCGCCCGTATCGGCACTTTTGCCGCGCGCATTGAGCCAGGTAAGCAGTGCGCCTGCGGCAAAGCCGACAATGGCGGCGGTCAGGGTAAGGCTATTCACGTTAATCTCCTGTGTTTGAAATTTTGACATCCCCCTTGCATAAGGGGGATTGCTAAACTGCGGCAAGGGCATGAACCCCGTTTGGGCGGATGGTGCTGACGGCGGCCCTGCCGCATGGCCCGCTTCCCCGCACAACGGGATATCCTGCCCGGAAATCCGATTTTAACATAATTTAAACATACTTGGGGCGGCCGCACAGGCTTAGGGCGTGGCCGAATCGGCCTTGCCGCCTTGTCTCATTTTTATTTTAATCCACTATAATTGTTCACGCCTTAAACGGCGTGCGCACGGGATTAAAACAAACAGGCCAAGGGAAGGGAAAAGTTTGTCCGGGTATAATTTTTATAAATCAACATGATATGTTTATTTGCCGAAATTTTCGCTACAATAGGCGCGCCCATATTCGGCAATCGGTTTTGCCGTTTGATTTAAAAGAAAAATATCTAAGGAAACATAACCATGAAAGTGAAGTCCGTTTTCGCGTCCCTGCTTTTCGCCCCCTTCCCGGCAGCGGCCGCCCTTCCCGACGGCGCATCGTTGTCCCTGCTTTGGGGGCTGCCCTTTGCCTGCATCCTGCTGTCCATAGCCACCGGCCCCTTGCTGCTGTCAAACAGCTGGCATCACCATTTCGGCAAAATCACCGCCTTTTGGACCTTGCTGTTCCTATTGCCGTTTATGGCGGTATATGGTTGGGATGCGGGGCTGGGCATAGTGGTTCATGCCGTGGTGGACGAATATATCCCCTTCATCTTGCTGCTGCTCGCGCTGTATACGGTTTCGGGCGGGATTTTGGTGTGGGGCAGCCTGCGCGCCTCGCCCAAACTCAACACCCTGATGCTGGCCGCCGGCACGCTGCTGGCCTCGGTCATGGGAACTACGGGCGCGGCCATGCTGATGATACGCCCGCTGCTGCGCGCCAACGGCCATAGGAAATACCGCGTCCATGTCGTCGTATTCTTCATCTTCCTTGTCGCCAATATAGGCGGCGGGCTTACCCCTTTGGGCGATCCGCCTTTGTTTTTGGGCTTTTTGAAGGGCGTGGGCTTTTCATGGACGGTAAGCAATATGCTGCTGCCGGTCTTGTCGGCCGTCCTAATCCTGCTGGCCGTGTTTTACGCTTTGGATAGCCATTATTTCCGCAAAGAAGGCCCGCAGGAAACGCCGCCGGCCGAAAACCACGCCGAAGGCCGCCTGAAAATCCACGGCAAGCGCAATTTGCTCCTGTTGGCGGCGGTGGTCGGTTCGGTATTATTGTCGGGCGTTTGGCAGCCCGGAACGGGCGTGGATATTTTGGGCAGCCGTTACGCCCTGCAAAACCTGGTGCGCGACATCCTGCTGCTGGTCATCACCCTGTTGTCGGTAAAATTCACCCCCAAACAAGTCCGGGCGGGCAACGAATTCGGCTGGGGGCCTATAGAAGAAGTAGGCAAACTGTTTTTGGGCATCTTCATCACCATAGTGCCGGTATTGATGATATTGAAGGCCGGTTCGCAAGGCGGCTTGGCCTTTGTGGTGTCGGCGGTGCATAATGCGGCGGGCGAACCGGTCAATGCCATGTATTTCTGGATGACCGGCCTGCTGTCCGCCTTTTTGGACAACGCGCCCACCTACCTGGTGTTTTTCAACCTGGCCGGCGGCAACGCGCAAACCCTGATGGACGGTTTGCCCCATACCCTGTTGGCAGTGTCCACGGGGTCGGTGTTTATGGGCGCGCTGACCTATATCGGCAATGCGCCCAACTTCATGGTCAAGGCCATAGCCGAGCAGCGCAAAGTGAAAATGCCGGGCTTTTTCGGCTATATGGCCTGGTCTTTCGGCATTTTAGTGCCGCTGTTCCTGGTGCAGACGCTGGTGTTTTTCGTTTGGGAACTGGTTTGAGGGGAAACCCGCCCGGCGGTTTTTTTAACGCCGCGCCTTCTTTTTGGGCGGCCGTCCGGTTTCCCGGCCATCCCTGCGGCATTCGAATATGTCGCAGGCGCATTCGGCCAAATCGCAGACATCCAAATCCACACATTCCCCGCGCTGCTTCCTAAGCAGGGCCGCCGCATGGCTGCAATGGTCAAAACGCCTGTTCAGGCACAACCAGCCTTTGAACAGGCCGTAACGGCGTATGAGCCTGTAGCCTGCGCCGGAACACCCGCTGCCGCCGTAATACAGGCGGTAGGGGCAGCCATAACCCTTGCGCGGGGAAACATAACGCTGGTAGCCGCGTATCAGCAGCAGGACCAGCCGCGCGGGAAGGCTGGAGATTTCAAACCCCGTCTTCATCTTCCTCCCAGGCGCATTTCAGGGCCTTTTGAATAATTTCCATATCAAAGCCACGATAAGCCATAAAGCGAACCTGCTTTTGCCTTTCCTGAAAATCGGCGGCCGGCTGCTTGAATTTCTTACGCACAACCCGTACCGCATTTTCCAATTCGCTGTCGCGGTCGGGCAGAAACTCGCGTATGGTGTCCGCATCCACCCCTTTTTGCAGCAAATCCTGCCTCATCCTGCGCGACCCCTGCCTGCTGCTTTTGCTGTGGATATAGGCCTCGGCATAACGCTCGTCCGACTGCCAGCGGCGTTCGGCCAATTCGGCCAGCACGCCGTCCACCTCCTCCTCGCTTTGGGCATGGGGCGCGAGTTTGCGTTTCAGTTCGGCGCGGCTGATTTCCCGCCTGGACAAAATATCCAAAGCGCGGGCGCGGAGCGATTTTTGCGGTTTCATCGGTTTCAGACGGCCTCCCAACCGTTTTCCCGTTTCGGGTGCAGGTATTGGTAAATTTCGGGCAGCGAAGAAACGACCAAATCGGGTTTGGTATCCGGGTTTTGAGCCAACTGCCCCATATCGCCGTAACCGAAGTCCACACCTATACAAAAACAACCGGCGGCCTTGGCGGCCAACATATCATTGCGCGAATCGCCCACCATCAGCATATTTCCCGCCGCAACGCCCAACACCTCGGCCGTATGCAGCAGAGGCAGGGGCGAAGGCTTCCTTTCGGCCAGACTGTCCCCGCCGATGACCAAGGTAAAATAATCCGACAAACCCAAAGCCTTCAACAACTTCACCGCCAACAACTCACTCTTATTGGTAACGACCGCCAAAGGGATGCCCAAAGACCGCAGCAGGCCCAGGCCCGCCTCCGTTTCCGGGTAGGGGCGGGTTTTATCGGCGATATGTCGGGCATAATGGCGGACGAACAAAGCAAAGCCCCTTTCCCACAGCCCCTCGTCGGCACGGCCGTTCGGATTTCCCGACAACGCGCGGTGCACCAACACCGCGATACCGTCGCCGACATAACCCTCCACGACATCATACGGCAGGGGCGGCAAACCCAAAGACCCGCGCATCGCATTGGCGGCATCGGCCAAATCGGGTATAGAATCACAAAGCGTGCCGTCCAAATCAAAAGCGGCGGCCTGGATATGCTCTACATTACGGCTCATACTCGGCTTTCCCAAAAAACAAACACATCAAACAGCCCCGGCCGCCAACCTTCTGGCCGCCTCGAGGGCATAATACGTCAAAACCCCGTCCGCGCCCGCGCGCTTGAAGGCCAACAAACTTTCCAAAACCACCGCATCCTTGTCCAACCAACCGTTTTGCACGGCCGCCTGCAACATCGCATACTCCCCCGAAACCTGATAAGCATAAGTCGGCACACCGAACACATCCTTCACCCGCCTCACCACATCCAAATAAGGCATACCCGGCTTCACCATCACCATATCCGCCCCCTCGCGGATATCCAAAGCCACCTCCTGCAAAGCCTCATCACAATTGGCCGGGTCCATCTGATAAGACTTCTTATCGGCCTTGCCCAAATTACCCGCACTGCCGACCGCGTCGCGGAAAGGCCCGTAAAAAGCCGAAGCATACTTGGCCGAATAAGCCATAATCCGGGTATGGATATATCCCGCCCCCTCCAAAGCCTGGCGGATGGCCCCGATACGCCCGTCCATCATATCCGAGGGCGCGACCACCTGCGCCCCCGCCTCCGCATGGCACAAAGCCTGCCGGATCAGCACATCGACCGTCTCATCATTCAAAACATAGCCCCCCGCGTCCGTCAGCCCGTCCTGCCCGTGCACCGTATAAGGGTCCAGAGCCACATCCGTCATAATACCCAACTCGGGGAAACGCCCGCGCAAAGCCCGGACGCAGGCCGGCACCAAACCTTCCGGATTGTAAGCCTCCTCCGCCCCCGCACCCTTACCCCGCGTAACCACGGGGAAAACGGCCAACATCGGAATACCCAGCCGCACAGCCTCCTCGGCCGTATACAGCAACCTGTCCAAACTCTGCCGCCTCACCCCCGGCATAGAAGGTACATCCTCCTCCCGCTTCTCCCCCTCCAAAACAAAAACCGGGTAAATCAAATCATCGGCGGTCAAAACACACTCCCGCATCAGGCGGCGCGAAAAATCATCACGCCTCATACGGCGCATCCGGGAAGCGGGCATAGAACGATGGGGAAAATTCATCAACATTCCTTTCCAAAACAAACCAAAAGATAAAAAGCCGGCCGCATCCGCCCCAAGCGGCGCAGCCAAAGGCCAAAGATTTTACGCCGAATCGCCTGCAAAGCAAAACGAACCGCACAAAAACCCCCGCACATAAAAATCCCCATAAAAAACAAAGTTGCTTTAAAAATTAGTAAAATTTTTGCGCGATAAGGTTTGACAATAGTTGGGGGCGGCTG
>JAUMUU010000183.1 GCA_030530545.1 Neisseria sp.
TATTGCCCTTGCAATAAGGCGCGACCAGCTTCACCAACCCGCCCAAAGACAGCTTTGCGGTACGCTAGGCCTCAACCTTGCCGACAAACTTCCCTATCCAATCTTCCCGCCCGACATCGCCACTTTCAACATAAGGCATGGGCAACACCAGGCAGACATAGGGATCGCAGGCGTGATAGGCGGAAAAAACCTTATAAAACAACTTATCGGCAATATATTCCGCCGTCAGCGGCCGCTCCCAGAGTTGCAACAACCTTTGTTCGGTGGCATTGCGGTAATAATGATAAGTGCGAAACTCCTGCACCATGGCGAAATCCCCGCGTGCGGCAGCAGCGGCAAAATCCTGCCGCAACACGGCCTCATCCCTGCCCTCCAAGGCACGCAATACCGCTTGGGCGGCTTCCCCGGGCGAAATCGGCGTTTCAGGCAGGCGGAAAACAGATAAAACCCGCCTGTAAGCCTCCCGCAAGGCATCATTGCGTTCCGGCTTTATCCAACCCGCCGCCTCCCTGCCGACTTTGTCATAATTCCAATGCAAACTAAGCAGGCCGTGCAGCCAAGCCGCATCCAGCCGCATACTGTTCGCCATGCGGGAAACAATGCGCTTCGCCCCCGTGCTTTGATTGACTTTATTAATATCAATAGATTGAGCCATACTCATATCATACCCTCATAACTTTGCGCCCTCGATTCCTTAATCTTAATTTATAGCGAATTAAAATAAAAACGAGACAATGCGGCGAGCTGCAGACATTACAGATAGTACGGTAAGGCTAGGCAATGATGTACTGTTTTAAATTTAACTCACTACATTTTAATGGGGCTGTCCCCATTATCCGGGACAGCCCCAAAACAAATTGTTCCCCAAAATTGTAAAATCCAACCGCCGCCCTTTGCGGGGCTGCCGGAAATCAGGCAAAGATGTGGGAAAGTTTATCTAATGTAATTAGCATTTTTTAAGAACCGCCTTGGCCTAAGCCGTATCTGGCGTAGGCGGTCGGGCTTATCGGGCAACTCAGCCCGCCTGGAAAAACCGGGGTTATCCTTTTTTAATCAGCCAATCCACATAACGGTCTACGCCCTGTTCCACAGTTAGGAATTCTTCTTCATAGCCCGCTTCGCGCAGGCGGGTAATGTCGGCTTGGGTGAAACTTTGGTATTTGCCTTTGAGCGCGTCGGGAAACTCGGTGTAGCGTATCAGCCCGTGTTTGACCAGCGATTCCAAAGTCATGCGTTCTTTGCCTTCGGCGGCGCGGCAGGCGTTTACCGTGGCGGCGGCCAAATCGTTGAAGGGCTGGCTGCGGCCTGTGCCCAGGTTGAAAATACCCGATTGTTCGGGGTGGTCGAGAAAGAACAGGTTTACCTTCACCACGTCTTCCACGCTGACGAAATCGCGGCTCTGCCCGCCTTGGGGATAGCCGTCATATGCGCCGAACAGGTTTACATAGCCCTGTTCGCGGTATTGGTGGAAATGATGGAAGGCCACCGATGCCATGCGCCCTTTGTGCTGCTCGCGCATACCGTATACGTTGAAATAGCGGAATCCGACTACCTGCGCGTCCAACCTGTCGGCCATGCGGCGGCGGACGACTTGGTCGAATAAAAATTTGGAATAGCCGTAAACGTTCAGCGGTTCTTCCAATTCCCTCTCTTCGCGAAAGGTTGCGCCTTTGCCGTACACCGCCGCGCTGGAGGCATAGAGGAAGGGGATGCCTTCATCCTGACACCAGTCCAAGAGATCCAGCGTGTACTGGTAGTTGTTGTCCATCATGTATTTGCCGTCGTGGTTCATGGTGTCGGAACACGCGCCTTCGTGGAATACGGCTTGGATGTCTTCAAACGGGAAAACATGCCCGCGCACCTGGCGGATAAATTCGTGCTTGTCGAGATAGTGGGCGATGTCGCAGTCGGCCAGGTTTTTGAATTTTTGGCCGTTACTCAAATTATCCACCGCCACGATATCGCCGATGCCTCGCGCGTTCAATCCTTTGACTATGTTGCTGCCGATAAAGCCGGCCGCGCCGGTTACAATGATGGTCATGTTTTTTTCCTCATTTTTGCCGTCTGAAAAACACCCATTCTAATAGAAAGCCCCTGCAAAAACCACGCCCGGCCAGCTTGAATCTGCCGCAAATACCCTGATAATGCCAAAATCAGCTTCCCATTCCGACAGGAAATCCCCATGACAGAAAAAACCCATTACGAAATACTCGGCGTGGACAAGACCGCCGATGCCGAAACCATAAAAAAAGCCTACCGCAAACTGGTACGCAAATACCACCCCGATGTCAGCAAAGAACCCGACGCGGCCGAGCGCACGGCGGAAATCAACACCGCCTACGAAACACTTTCCGACCAAGAAAAGCGCGCCGAATACGACCAAATGCTGGCCAACCCCTACGGGCGCGGCACGGCGGG
>JAUMUU010000184.1 GCA_030530545.1 Neisseria sp.
TCGCGGTAACGCTCATACAGCGGCTTGATGGATTTGTGATACTTCAGCGCGGTCAAAAATTCCAAGCCGCACAAAGCTATCCAGCCCGTAACCGCCGCACCCTTCAACTTGCCGCGCCGGTCGGACAACAACTCGTCCAGCACCTTGCCCACTTCCGTCCCCGCCGTCGCCAGGCCCATATCCTTCTCGGCGCGGGTCAGGCCGAACTCACTGTAAACGTCCCACAGCTCGCCGCCGTCCGCATCCAAAATCTTACCGTTCAACGCGCCCAGCATCAGATGCTCGCGGGTAAATTCCAAATCACCCTTCGCATCGGCCAACTTTTCCGTTACCTTGTCGGCCACGCTCGCCGCCTGCGTACTGCCGAAGGCGCGCAGGTTTTGAATATCGTCCGCCTTGATAACATCGTCCACCGGCAGGTGCGTGGTGCGGAATGTGCGTATCGTGCGCGGCTTGTCCGCCACCGGCGAACCCCCCGTGCCGCGCGGGCGGCTCTGCACCAATTGCAGGCGGCTGTCGCGCATTTCCACATTCGCGTAAGTCGTGGTCAGATATTCGGGCTTGAACAAACCCAAATCGCGGATTTGCGTCGCGGCAGGCTGTATCTTATTGACGGCGGTGGTCAAAGCCTGCACGCCGAACCTGCTGTTGTCTGATAATGGCATAAAATCCCCCTAAATCACTTGGCCGGCGTGCCGGTATAAACAATGCCGTAAGCGTCGCCGTCCGCCTTCAGGCCGTCCAAATTGCCGCCGGTGGACGCGGCCGCATTCACCGCAGACTCGGCGACATAAGTCAAATCGATGATGCAGTTGTGCGGCTGCACCACGACGCGGCCGTCCTGTTCGTCCGACAAGGCCAACAGCTTCTTGCCCGTGCGGGCGGGATAATCGACAAAAGTGCCGATTTTCGTGCCTTTGGCCGCCGGTACGGCCGCCCGCGTCAGCGGCGTGGCCTCATACTTCAAAAAGTCGCCGGACACGCGCCCCAGCGTTTCCGGTTTGGATTTGGCATCAGACATAAGAACCTCCCAGGCTGCCCTTGGCCTCGGCCACAGACAGCTTCACATCGTTTTCAGATTGCCGCGCCGCTTCCCCGCCCGTCAATAAATCGGGCGGAATGGCCGCCTTGGCGCGGCCGCCGCCGAAATCGGCAATCAGCACGTCCACGTCTTCGGCTTTGGCGGACAACAGCACCTGCACCGCAGCGGCCGAAAGCCCTTGATATGCTCCGTCCGCCTGTTTGACAAAACCTGCCGCCGACAACTTGGCTTCCACCTGCGCCCGATGGGCGGCAGTTTGGGCAGCGGCCTTCTCCTGCCGCAGCGTTTCCACTTCGGCCTTCAAATCGTCAAAGGCCTTCTTTTCGTCTTCCGTCATAGATGACTCCGTTGTTTGTTGTTGGGGTTGGTAGGGGCTGCCGTCGCTCAACATCACCGCCTGCGTATTGCCGTCCGCGCCCACCGCGCAAAACGACACTTCGCGCACCGTGCAGCGGCGCATAATCTCCAAAGGCCCCGTTACTTCGCGCCCGTTGAGCGTCAGAGACTGCCCCGCCGACAACCGTTCCACACTTTGCGCCTGGATATAGGCCGACATCTCCCAGGGGAAGCCCTGGTCGGCGGCGGCGGCCACTTCGCGGCCGTGTTCGTTGTCCAGCAACGTGCCTTCCGCCTTCAAACCGTCCGCCCCCACACTCAGGGCGCACACGCCCACGGCACGGTGCGGGTCGTGTTCCAAAAGCACCGCCGTTTGCGCCTTATAGGCGATATCGGCCAAATCCACCGCCAACCGGTAATCGCCGTAACCGAAGGGACGGCCGCTGGTGGCTATGCCGGCAAAGCGGCGCACACCGTCTTGGTTGTTCAAATCGACCGGCAGGTCGGAGGACAGGGTAAGCTTGATTACGGTCATAACTTGGTCGTGCGTATCGGTAAGGCCGCCATCATGCGGCGGATGGGCGGGGGCGGGTAAGCTGCGGCTGTGCAGTAGGGGCGGAAAGGGAAAAAGGGGGAAAACGGGACACGGCCGCAACCGACTCGCGGGTGCGGGCGCGGGATAGTGGTTAAAACGTGGTTAAATTCGTCTAGGATTGCGTTTCGGGGGTCGGGCAAGGCAAACCCCTTAGGCAAAAAACAACCGCCCTTAAAGCGCAAATACGGCGGTTTTTTGAAAACAGGGGCGGGCGGATGCAAAAACCCCTGCCGCAAGACAGGGGTTTATAGTTCTACTAAGCGAATGTAGGTTGGGTCATGACCAAAATACGCTTGCTAACAAATCCCGTCAAACAAATCGTCCTGATGATGGGGGATAGAAAAATTGCGGATATCCGTTACCTCTCCAAACACCCCCAGCAGCCGCGCATCATTCAGCAACTGCCGGTCGGAAGACACAAAGTGTCCTATCCCG